>JAHCKI010000034.1 GCA_026125865.1 Rhodospirillales bacterium | reverse complement strand
CTGTGTGCGGGTACTCGCCTCGACGCATCAGGAGTTCTTCCCGCTGGAAGTGATAGTGAACAAAATGCAAAAGGTCATCCAGGACGGTTTGCACGGAGTTCACCTCATCGCCGGCCAACATCATGTAATGAAGCCGGTTCACGAGGCTGATCAGGTATTTGTGATCGGCGTCAAGGGCCTCATTACCGAGGCTCATGTTTTGCCGCCAACGGAGCAATGCCATGGTCTCCTCCTCTTGCGGCATCTTGGGTACCCGCAATTGGGTCCCGTTTCGCGATGCAACACGAAACGTTACTCCGTCATGGCAGCGATTGCAAACCCCTTATCGCTGTCCAGTCCCCATGCATTGTTTACTAATCCAAATGGGTCAGGTGCTTAGCGGAATCAGGGCAAAAACCAAATGAAATGAGTAGCTTTACCCCTTGCTCGAACCCGAGGGATTTGTGTGCAGGTGCGGTAGGATTTCCGGTTCTTCGACGGTCTGCCGCGATGCGCGTTAACGCTCGCGCGGCTAAGGTAGGGAGGCGACCGTTGTCGCGGATCTCAAACGGCGGACAAAGGCGCGCCATTCCTCGAGCTTTTGCCGGCGGTTGTCGGCGAAGCTGGCCTGTGCCGAAGCATCCCGAAGTGGAACGTTGGTTTGCGGTCGACGGGACGACAGAAACGATCGCCGTGGGCCGGTGTCGCGGGAACGCGCCTCCTTGAAGCGCGCCATGCGGTCGTGATCGATCGCCGCGACGGCAATTTCGCGCGTTGGGGAAGATTCGGCCGGTGCGACATCGGTATTGCGAACCTGCGCCCAGAGTCGCTTGACCTTTTCGCGATAGGGACCGGCATATTCCGGCGTCGCCGAATGGTACCGCGCCACGGCGCTTTCCCATGACCCGGTCTCCTTGAACAAATCGGCTAGGTAGGTCGCGGCATAGGCGGCATTGGCGGAAGGGTCGAACGCCTGTTCGAGCGAGGCGAAGGCATCCGGGTGATAGCGCAGGTTTATTTGCATGCAGCCCACATCGATATTGCGCACGCCGCGCTCCTGTAGTTCGCGGACGGTGGCGATGGCGGCCGCCTTGCTCGGCAGGAATTGCCCCTGACCCTCAGCCATCACCGTCCACGGCCAGGCAAAACTTACCTTGTTGGCGGAGTCCCATCGTCCCGTTTCGGCGAGCGCGATGGCGGCGAGCAAATGCCGGGGTATGGACCTCGCCCGCTCTTGCGAGCGTATGGCCTGAGCGCACAGGGATCGCGTCGGATTGCTCAGCGGCGGCAGCGCCCCGTGCGCGGCCTGCATCGCTTGCGCGAAAGCGAACGCCATCAGCATGAGCAGCATCGACAAGGTAACGAGGTGACGGTTAAGCATGTTCAAATTCCCTTTCCCGATGCAATGGACTGCAGGAATCGGGCCAGGAACTCGGCCACGCACTGAAAGCCCGCGATTGCCATCGGTTTTCAGGTGTTCTGTGCTTTGTGTCTCAGCAAGTGGTCGGCCAGGACGAGGGCCATCATGGCTTCGGCCACCGGGACGGCGCGGATGCCGATGCAGGGATCGTGGCGGCCCTTGGTGACGATCTCGGCGTCATTGCCGTCGATGGTGACGGTTCGTTGCGGGGAGGACAACGAACTGGTCGGTTTGATGGCGACGCGAGCGACGACGTCTTGGCCCGACGAGATGCCGCCCAGCACCCCGCCGGCGTGGTTGGAGAGAAACACGGGCCGGCCGTCCCTCATGCGCATCTCGTCATTGTGTTCGGGACCGGTCATTTCCGCCGCGGCAAAACCACAGCCGATCTCAACCCCTTTGGCGGCCGGGATACTGATCATGGCCTTGGCGATGTCCGCATCGAGCCGATCAAAGGTCGGGGCGCCGAGGCCGACGGGAACGCCCGAAGCCACGATTTCGACGATCGCGCCGGTCGATGAACCGGACTTGCGGATCATGTCGAGATGGTTTTCCCAAGTCGGGACGGCGCCGGGGTCGGGACACCAAAACGGGTTGCGCGCAACCTCGTTCCAATCCCAAGCGTCGCGATCGACGACGTGGGGGCCGATCCGGATCAGAGCGCCGCGAACGGACACTTTCGCACCGAGAACCTTGCGGGCAATGGCTCCGGCCGCCACGCGCATGGCCGTCTCCCGGGCGCTGGAGCGGCCGCCGCCACGAAAGTCGCGAATACCGTATTTCCGGTGATAGGTGTAGTCGGCGTGGCCCGGACGAAACAGGTTCTTGATGTCCGAATAGTCCTTGGATCGGGCATCGGTGTTGTCGATGATGAGCCCAATGGGCGCACCGGTCGTCTTACCCTCGAACACGCCGGACAGAATTCGGACCAAGTCGGCCTCGCGCCGTTGCGTGGTGTGGCGGCTTTGTCCGGGCCGCCGTTGATCCAGGTAGATCTGAATGTCCGGCTCGGCGAGCGGGATGTTGGGGGGCACGCCATCGACGATGCAGCCGATGGCCGCGCCATGGCTTTCGCCGAACGAGGTGACCCTGAACAGGTGACCGAAGGTGTTGCCGGACATCTGCGCTGGCTACTCCTGCCGAAATCCCTCCAGCATGGCGCGCACTTGAGGTGAAGCATCCGGCGCCAGCATGCCGACCACATGGTAGCCGCAATCGACGTGATGGACTTCGCCCGTGACGGCCGCCGACAGGTCGCTGAGAAGATAGAGGCCCGCACCCCCCACCTCTTCTAGGGTGACATTGCGGCGCATGGGGGAATTGTACTGGTTCCATTTGAGGATGTAGCGGAAGTCGCCGATACCGGACGCCGCCAACGTCTTCATCGGCCCCGCCGACAGGGCATTGACCCGTATCCGTTGCCGGCCCAGATCCTCGGCGAGATAGCGCACGCTCGCTTCCAGTGCCGCCTTGGCCACACCCATGACGTTGTAGTGGGGCATGACCCGCTCGGCCCCCAGGTAGGAGAGCGTCAACAGGCTGCCGCCATTTCTCATCAGCCGTTCCGCCCGCCGGCATATGGTCGTGAACGAGTAGCAGGAGATCAGCATGGACGCCGTAAAATTCTCCGGCGTCGTGTCCACATACCGGCCCTTGAGCTGGTCTTTGTCCGAATAGGCGATGGCGTGAACGACGAAATCGATGTCACCCATGAGCTTCGCCACTTCATCGAAGGCGCGGTCCATCTGCGCTTCGTCGGCCACGTCACAGGCGATCACCAGGTCTGATTGCAGGGATTCGGCGAGAGGCCGTACCCGCTTTTCAAGCGCTTCTCCCTGAAAGGTGAAAGCGAGCTCGGCCCCATGAGCATGGAGTGCCTGGGCTATCCCCCAGGCGATCGACCGGTCATTGGCGACACCCATGATCAGACCCTTTTTACCGGCCATGAGCGATGCGTTGTTGGTCATCAATCTCTCCCCTACGACGATCGAATTTTTACCGACGCGGACAACGATTTCATTTCAGGTAGGCTTGACGCCCCCTCATCCAGGGCTATCGAAGAATGACAGCGTCAAGAGCTTGCACCGGGCGGACGCCGGCCTCCAAATGGGCAAGGAAATTTGCAATCTCCAAATTTACGGGCTCTCAATGCAATCCGGACTGCCAATTCCCTGATGCACCTTGGCCATATATGATGGAAGCCGGAAGGTCAATTGCGTGAGAGATTGTTCTGTGTCCGGGATGTCACCGCTCGAAGTCGGCCTGCTGAACTTGAAGGTTTTCGCCGCCCTCGTTTGGAAACGGTTCAATGAGGACCGTTGCATGGCGATAGCGGCGTCATTGAGCTACACGTCGCTGCTGGCCCTGGTGCCGCTCATGGCGATCAGCTTCGCCGTTTTGGCCGCTTTTCCCGTGTTCGACGACATTCAAGAGCAAATCAAAACCTTCATCTTCGCCAACTTTTTGCCGGAAGCGGTGGATACGGTTCAGCAATACCTCGATCGGTTTCTGGGCGCGGCTCGAGGCGTCACGGCAATCGGGGTCATCGGTTTGGCGGTCACGGCCCTGTTACTGTTCGTGACCATCGAGGGGGGCATGAACGAAATATTCCGGGTCTCCCGGCCGCGATCCATCGTGACACGGCTGCTGGTGTTCTGGGCGATTTTAACCCTGGGCCCGTTGATCATGGGCACCAGTTTTTCGCTGGCCACGCTGGTCTACGCCTTTGCGGAGTCCCTGGGCGTCGACGAGGTAAGAGGCGGGCTGGCGATGGTGGCGCGCTTCGTGCCACCCGTTCTCGCCATCATTGCTTTCGCAATCTTCTACGTCATCATACCGAGCAGGCCGGTTAAATTCAGCCATGCGCTCATTGGCGCCGTGATCGCCGGCGTGGTTTTCGCGGCGCTCCGAAGCGGCTTCGCGTTCTACATCACGCGTTTTCCGACCTATCAGACGCTCTATGGGGCTTTGGCGACCATTCCGATCTTTTTATTTTGGATGTATCTGTCATGGGCGGTCGTTCTGATTGGCGCCATCGTCACGGCGACATTACCTGAATGGGGTAGAAGGACTCGTATTGGTCAGGGTACGCTGGAGCCTTCGGACCTGCTGATCCTGGCATTGACCCTGTTGGCCGAGCTTTACCGCGGCGCCGAGCGCGGTGGCGGCCTCAAAAGGCGGCAGCTTCTCAGCGTGGTGCACGCCGTCTCGGATGCTACCGTCGATGCCATGCTTGAAAGGCTGCGGCGCGAGCATTTCGTCGACATCACGGCGCACGGCCGTTGGCTGCCTGCGAGAAACCCGTCGTCGGTGGATCTTCATGAATTGATGACGGCTCTCGGGCTTGAAATACGAATCGACGCCGTCGCGGATGATGCCTACGAGACAGCCCAGTGGAAACCGCGTCTCGAAGCCGCGCTCCGTCACGATACGGAGAAACGGCGGGACTCCCTTGGTATCAGCCTCCGGTCGCTACTCCTGGACGATGAGGCGCCGTCCGAGGAATCGTCGCTTTCAGTTGTCCCGGGACTTTAACCGTTGGTGGATTTCGGCGCGCAGAGGCTCGGGCAGTTGTTCGATCGCTTCTTCCACCGTTCGCAGCATCTGTCGCGTCGCATAGAGCTGATCCAAGAGTGACAGCACAAGGTCGAGAGAGTCATCGTCGACCATCAGGTCCCGATGGAGTTCACGAATCAACTCGATGCGCGCCCGGTCGACGTCATCGAATTGGAGCCCGGCCTTGGTTTCCTTCGGGCGCACCCAACGGCGTTCAACCCAAGTCGTCAGTTCGACGCTGTCCAGGCGATAGCGGCGGATGATTTCGTCAAACGTTGCCATCTTCGTCTCACGCCTATGAGCGAACCCGATATGAATGACGGGTGCTCCAGTTCTTCACAAATTCCTTCAAATCCGAATCCGGCTTGTCCGGCAACACGACTTTCAGTGTTACGTATTGATCCCCGCGCGCGCCGCCGACAGCGCGAGGAACGCCCTTGCCGCGCAGCCTGAGACGGCTTCCCGTGTTGGAGCCCTCGGGAATGTTGAGTTGCACGCGTCCGTCAACTGTCGGCACCTCGATACGCCCGCCAAGGAGCGCTTCGGGCAGGGTCACCGGGACTTCCGCGTAGATGTCGTTGCCCTTGCGTTCGAACTGAGGATGGGGCCGGACCTTGAGTTCGATGAGCACATCGCCGGCTCCGCCGCCGCCACTTCCGGGCATGCCTTGCCCCTTCAGCCGCAGCACCTGACCGTCGTTCGAACCGGGCGGAATGTTGACTTTTAGTCGTTTGCCGCTTGAGAGGGCGATCTCCCGGGTGGTGCCATTGACCGCATCGATGAAGTCCAGTTCCAGCGTCGCCCGACTGTCGATGCCGCGTGCCGGCGCCCTTTTTCTACCGCGCCCGCCGAAGATATCGGAGAACACATCCATGCCCTCGAAATCCCGAAAGAACTCCCGAGGGTCATGGTAGCGAGTACCCGAATCGCCATCGGCATAGGTGCGATAATAGGTCCGTTCACCGCGCGGCGCACCGCTGGCATCGATTTCGCCCCGGTCATACCGCGCTTTTTTGTCGGTATCGGAAAGAAAATCGTAGGCCGCGGAAACGTCCTTGAAACGGTTCTCCGCCTTGGCGTCACCGGGATGAAGGTCGGGATGAAGATCGCGCGCCAGTTTTCGGTAAGCCTTTTTGACTTCCTCTGTTTTTGCGCCTTTTTTTAGTCCGAGAACTTGGTATGGGTCACGCACGTTTCATTCGCCGATTTTCATCACTCGTCAGGCTCGGGACGAAGTGTCTGGTTGTTGATTTCCGATTGCGGCACCATGCCGGAACGTCCGCCTTTGTATGATATGGACGTTGGTCACGAACGTCGAGGGCTGGAAGCAAACTATAGGGAGCGGGGGCAATGACGAAAACACATGACGATGATCCGATAGAACGATTTCGGGTCTGGATGGCCGATGCCGAGCGAACGGAACCTCGCGATGCCAACGCCATGACACTGGCTACAGCGAGTGCCGATGGCGTGCCGTCGGCGCGCATGCTGCTGTTGAAGGGCTTCGACGAGCGCGGATTCGTATTTTTCACGAATCTTGGCAGCCGCAAGGCGCAGGAGTTGCGGGACAACCCCCGCGCTGCACTCTGTTTCCATTGGAAAAGCCTCAATCGGCAGGTGCGCGTCGAGGGCACCATCGAACCCGTCGAAGATGCCGAGGCGGATGCCTATTTTGCCACCCGCCCGCGTGTGAGTCAGTTGGGCGCTTGGGCGTCGAAGCAGTCTCAACCCCTGAAGGGCCGGTTTGAATTGGAGGCGCGCGTCGCCAAGATCACCGCCCGATATCCGCTCGGTACCGTGCCGCGGCCGCCGTTCTGGTCCGGATTTCGTCTGATCCCGCGATCCGTGGAGTTTTGGGAGGAGGGCGCCTTTCGCCTTCACATGCGCTTTATCTATCGTCGGAATGATGAAGGCTGGAGCGTCGAGGAACTGTATCCGTGAGCGACGCGCAGTCAACTATAGAGAAAGGAAATCGTCTCAAGCGGTTGGCGGCGCTCGCCGCCGTGGCCGTCGCCGGCACGCTGATTATCGTCAAGGGTGGTGCATGGATGGGGACCGGTTCCGTGAGCGTTCTTTCCGCGCTCATTGACTCGGTGTTGGATCTGGCCGCATCGATGGTCAATCTCATTGCGGTGCGTCAAGCAACGCAACCAGCGGACCGCGAGCACCGGTTCGGTCATGGCAAGGCGGAAGCGCTGGCGGGCTTGGCGCAAGCGGCCTTCATAAGCGGTTCCGTGCTGTTTCTGCTGATCGAAGCGGGTGAACGTTTCGTTCGACCGTCAACCATCGCCAATACGGTCGTCGGCCTCTCGGTGATGGTGTTTTCCGTCGTTTTGACCGTTGCTCTCGTGCTCTTCCAGCGGCAAGTGGTGCGCAGGACAAAGTCGGTGGTGATCAGCGCCGATTCGTTGCACTACTCGACCGACGTGCTCACCAATGCCGCCGTCATCGTCGCGATCATTTTAAGCTCGGAACTCGGCTGGACCGCCGCCGATCCGCTGTTCGCCATCGCCATTGGCCTGGTGATCCTGCGCGGCGTATGGGAAATCCTGAAGCAGAGCCTCGACCAGCTTATGGATCGGGAGATGCCGCAAGCCGACCGCGAGCAGATTCGGAAGATCGCCGTGTCCCATCCCGGTGTCATCGACATGCACGATCTCAGAACCCGGACATCGGGCAGCCACACATTCATTCAGCTCCACCTGGAAATGTCCGGGGATCTCACTCTCCTCGACGCTCACACCATTGCCGAATCCGTCATGAAGGCCATCGAAAAGGCCTATCCCACGGCGGAAGTCCTGATCCACGAGGATCCGCACGGCATCGCGGAACCTCGTGCCGTGTTCCGTTAGGCGACGCCGCCGCTCCGTTTTTCAGACGAAGGCCTGCCCGGGGCGAAAGCCCAGTTTCTTGAGGACGATGGCCAAAGGGCAGAAGCCGGTAAATGCAGATTGTAGCAGATTGGCACCGACGAACGCAGTCAGCCAAAGCCAATAGACACTGTGAATTTGCGATAAGCCCACGCTGATCAGCACCATGGCGCCGGCAAATGCCAGCACAAAGCGATCGATTGTCATCCTGTTTCTCCGGTCCTATACGGGTTACACCGTTGAATCGCGCCGCCGCGCTCGGTGTAGCCTCATGCGTCTTGCTAATTTAGTATAGTCTAATATATAACCCGAAATAGATTATTGCAAAGGGTGGATCGAGCATGAAACGGACGCGTCTTGCCCTGCTGCTGTGGCTGGCCGGAATCGGGGTCGGTCAGTCGGCATGGCTGTTGTCGGCCGCGGCGGCGGACGATGCCTACACGGTGTTCATCACGACGGTGGATGATCTGAAGGCGGTATTCGGCACTGTCGAGACTCGCAACGTGGTCAACGCCCGTACCCGCATCGGCGGCACCGTCAGCGAGTTGCAGGTGGACGAGGGCACGGAGGTTGAGGAGGGGCAGCAGGTCGCGCTCATCGTCGATCCCAAGATCGCCGTCCAGCTGGCGGCTGCCGAGGCGCGAATCCAAGCGGCGCAGTCGCAAAAACGCTTGGCCGAGTCCACATTGAACCGAAATCGCAAGTTGTTCGCGGAAGGCAATGTCTCGCGCGCACGGCTGGACCAGGCCGAGACCGACTTCGAGGTCGCCGATCGGGAACTGACGGCGGCTACAGCCGATCGCAAGGTCATTCTGGAACGGCAAGGAGAGGGTGCGGTGCTGGCGCCGGCACAGGGCCGGGTGACGCGGGTGCCGGTCACCGATGGCACTGTCGTATTGCCGGGCGACCCCATCGCCACGATCGCCGTGCAAGGAGCGATTTTGCGCATCCAGCTTCCCGAACGTCATGCGCGCTTCATCCGCGTCGGCGACCAGGTCCTGGTCGGTGAGCGCGGCATGGAAGCGGCGCCGGTTGCCGGGGCGATGCAGGTGCGGTCCGGCCACGTCGTCAAGGTGTTTCCGGAATTGGTTCAGGGGCGAGTCATCGCTGATGTCGAAGCCGAGGATCTCGGCAACTTTTTCGTTGGCGAGCGTGTCCGGGCGTATGTGCCGACAGGACAGCGAAACACGGTCGTCGTTCCCGACGGATTCCTGTTTGATCGCTTCGGTGTGACATTTGCCCGTCTCGAAAGCGGCCGCGAAGTGGTGGTGCAACCGGGTTTGCCCTCGGGTGACGGTATCGAAGTTCTCGCCGGCCTCCGCGAGGGGGACGTCATCGTTCGTCCCGAACGCACGCCATGACCCTCGGCATATCCGGACAATTGACGCGGGCGTTTATTCGCTCGCCGCTGACACCGCTCCTGCTGCTGGCAGCCATCGCTCTTGGCGCGGTAGCGCTCGTCAGCTTGCCGCGCGAGGAGGAACCGCAGATCAGCGTTCCCATGGTGGACATCATCGTCTCCGCCAATGGCGTTGACGCGGCCGACGCCGTGGAACTGGTCACCAAGCCACTGGAGGACATCGTCAAGGGCATCCGCGAGGTCGAGCACGTTTACTCCCAGACGCAGGATGATCACGTGGTGGTGACGGCGCGCTTCTTGGTGGGGACCGAGGAGGACCGGGCGATCCTTCGCGTCCACGAGGAGATTCGCGCCAACCTCGACCGGATTCCGATCGGCATTCCCGAGCCGCTCATCATCAAGCGCGGCATCAACGACGTCCCCATCGTAACCTTGACACTGACGCCGAAAGCCGAGGCGGCAGACCGCTGGGAAGACAACGGTCTGTTCGAGGTCGCCGAGGAACTGCAACACGAGTTGATCAAGATCGACAATGTCGGTTACACGGCCGTCGTCGGTGGGCGCCCCAATCAGGTTCGCGTCGAACCGGATCCTGAGCGCCTGTCGCTTTACGGTGTCACCCTGGGCCAACTGCTCGACAAGGTAAAGAACGCAAACCGGGCATTCACGGCGGGGCGGCTCACCGCCGCTGACCACAGCATTCCGGTGATGGCGGGGCAGTCCCTGTTCGGGGTTCCCGACATCGGTCTGCTTCTGATTACCAGCCGCGATGGGCGCCCGGTCTACGTTAAGGACGTCGCCGATGTGGTCGCTGACGCCAGCCCGCCGGAGAACCGCGTATGGCACTTCGACAAAAATGACAAAGGGGGCATGGAACGGCGACCGGCGGTGACGCTGGCGCTGGCCAAGCGCCAGGGCGCCAACGCGGTGGTCGTTGCCGAGGAGATACTTTCCCGCGTCGAGGGCCTGATCGGGCACCTTGTGCCGTCGGATGTCGAAGTCGCCGTTACCCGCAACTATGGCGAAACCGCCACCGAGAAGGCCGACGAGCTTCTGTTTCACCTTGCGCTCGCCACCGTTTCCATCGTCGTGCTGATTACGCTGACGGTCGGCTGGCGCGAAGGCATCGTCGTGCTCGTGGTTATCCCCACCACGATCCTGCTGACCCTGTTCGCGTCTCACTTGATGGGCTACACCATCAACCGCGTCAGCTTGTTCGCCCTGATCTTTTCCATCGGTATCCTCGTCGACGACGCCATCGTCGTGGTCGAAAACATCGTTCGCCATTGGCGCATGAAGGATGACCGCGACGTTATCCGTGCCGCCATCGATGCGGTCGCCGAGGTCGGCAATCCGACGATCGTCGCGACCCTCACAATCGTCGCCGCGTTGTTGCCGATGATGTTCGTGTCGGGCCTCATGGGACCCTACATGAGCCCGATTCCGGCCAATGCGTCGGCAGCGATGATCTTTTCGTTCTTCGTTGCGGTCATTATCACGCCCTGGCTGATGGTCAAGCTGCGCAGCCGCACCGGCACCGAGGCGGGCGGGCATGGCGACCATGAGGTCGATGCCATGGGGCGTTTCTATCAGCGTATCGCCGGGCTGCTGCTGAAGGGGCGCGCACGCTCGATGACTTTTTTGGCCGTGGTGGGTATCGCGACCGTCGCGGCTTGTTCGCTGTTCTATTTCCATCTGGTGACGGTCAAGCTCCTGCCGTTCGACAACAAATCAGAGCTGCAGGTGGTGGTCGATCTACCCCGGGGTGCGAGCCTCGAAGCCACGGACCGGGTGTTGACCGCGGCCGCCGAGCGCCTTGTGGACGTGCCGGAGCTGACGAACATCCAGGCCTACGCCGGCACCGCCAGCCCCTTCAACTTCAACGGTTTGGTTCGCCACTCCTACCTGCGAGCGGCGCCGGAGATGGGCGATCTCCAGATCAATCTGTTGCCGAAGGGCGAGCGCAACCGCGAAAGCCACGAGATTGCCCTCGACGTTCGAGAGCGCTTGCGGGGACTAGCGGTCCCCGCGGGAACCGCGATCAAGGTGGTCGAGGTGCCGCCGGGACCACCGGTGCTGGCAACCTTGCTCGCCGAAGTCTACGGCCCCGATGCGGAGAGCCGGCGTGAGGCCGCTCGCAAGATCCGAGCGGCGTTCGAATCCGTCGATTTCATCGTCGATGTCGACGATTCCTTTCGCACGCCGGGCGAGCGCCTGCGCGTCGCCATCGACCAGGACAACCTGGAATTCCACGGTGTGCAGGAGCAGGCGGTGTACGATACCGTCGCAGCCCTATTGGGGGGTGTCGAGGTCGGCTACTCCTACCGCGGTGATGGCAAGAACCCGGCGGAGATCGTCGTGCGACTGCCCAAGTCGGAACTGACCCCGAGCGAGCGGCTGCTGTCAACACCGGTGGCGGCGCCGGGCCCCGCTGGCGACACGGGCGCCATTGTCGAACTCGGCGACGTGGTGCAGATCAAGCGTGAACGCGCGAGCTATCCGATCTTTCGGCACAATGGTCACTTTGCGGAGATGGTAACGGCCGAACTGGCCGGCCGCTTTGAGGCGCCGATCTACGGCATGCTCGCCGTCGATGAAGCCCTTGACGACATCGATTGGGGTGACGGGGAAAAACCGACCGTCAGCCTGCACGGTCAGCCCGAGGACGAGTTCAAGAACACGATGCTGTGGGACGGTGAGTGGGAGATCACGTATGTTACCTTCCGCGACATGGGCATCGCCTTCGGCGCCGCCATTCTCGGCATCTACTTACTGGTCGTCGCCCAATTCCAGAACTTCCGGCTGCCGCTGGTCATTCTGACTCCGATACCGCTCACCTTGATCGGCATCGTTCTCGGGCACTGGCTGTTCGGGGCGCCGTTTACCGCCACCTCGATGATCGGGTTCATCGCGCTGGCCGGCATCATCGTCCGAAACTCGATCCTGTTGGTGGATTTCATTCGTCATCGCCGCGATCCCGAGCGGCCGTTGCGTGATGTCCTGATCGAGGCGGGGGCCATCCGCTTCAAACCGATCTTTCTCACCGCCGCCGCGGCGATGATCGGTGCCGTCTTCATCCTCGCCGATCCCATCTTCGAGGGGCTCGCCATCTCGCTGGTGTTCGGACTGGCCTCGTCGACGGCACTGACGCTGCTGGTCATTCCCGCCCTTTATGTGCTGTTCCGCGACGACGGCCGACCGGCAAAATCGTAACCGCCACGCGTTACGACCACGGCCGCGCTCCCCATCCATTCTCCTTTGCCTCGGCACGGGAAAGGCTTAGGCTATCGAACAAAGCTTATAGTCGAACAAAGCTTTTAACAGGGAGACGACCGGCCGTGGTCATCGAAGATCAGAGTGAAGTCATCGCTTTTTTATCACGCGCCGACAGCTACGGATTGACGGGAGCGGCTGTCAAGCGTGTCGAAACCCATGCCTCTGTGGTCTTTCTTATCGACGATCGAGCATACAAGCTCAAACGTTCAGTCCGCTTTCCGTACCTCGACTTTTCCACTGCGGAACTCAGGCGCAAAATCTGTCACGCAGAGGTACGAATCAACCGCCGTACCGCTCCCGAAATCTATTTGGGCGTTGTGGCCGTCACCCGCGAGCCGGATGGGGGATTGCGTCTCGGCGGTGGTGGCCCGGCGGTCGACTGGTTGGTGGAGATGGTGCGTTTCAACGAGGAGACGTTGTTCGATCGTCTCGCGCAACGCGGCATGCTCGATCGCTTCGCCATGGAGGATCTTGCCGATCGTGTTGCCCGTTTCCATCGCGATGCCGAACGGCGACCCGAGAGCGGGGGCCGCGAGCACAT
>JAHCKI010000339.1 GCA_026125865.1 Rhodospirillales bacterium | reverse complement strand
ACCAGTCAGACACGCGACAAGGACGCGCTAACCAAACAAGGAGTGGATCGCGTCCTGAAGGAACTGAAGGACAGCTTCGACTATATCGTCTGCGACAGTCCCGCCGGCATCGAGAAGGGAGCTCTGATGGCCCTTTATTTCGCCGACGAGGCCATCATTGTCACCAATCCCGAAGTGTCGAGCGTTCGCGACAGCGACCGCATCATCGGCGTGCTGCAAAGCCGCTCGCGTCGCGCGGAACAGGGCTCGGAGCCGGTCAAGGAGCACCTTCTGCTGACCCGCTACGACACGGCACGTGTCGAACGCGGCGAGATGCTGAAAGTCGACGATGTTCTTGAGATCTTGGCGATCCCCTTGCTCGGTATCATCCCCGAGACGCCGACCGTACTCAAGGCGTCGAATTTGGGCATGCCCGTTGTTCTCGACCCGGCATCGCCGGCCGGAAAGGCCTACAGCGACGCCGTCGGGCGCTTCGTCGGCGAAACAATCGAGCATCGTTTCACTCAGTCTGCTCGCCGTGGCTTGTTCCAGCGCCTGTTCTGGAGGACCGCATGAAGCTGTTGGATTTTTTCCGTTCGCGCAAAAGACCGCCCGCCGATGCGGCAAAGGAACGGTTGCAGATCCTGCTCGCGCATGAACGCGCCGGCACGTCTCAACCCGAATACCTGCCGAAAATGCACCGGGACATTCTCAAGGTCATTTGCAAGTACGTTGAGATTGACGAGGAAAAGCTGTCGGTGCAGTTCGAGAACATCGACTCGGTATCCATGCTGGAAGTCAACATCGAGCTTCCCAACAAACCTTGGACCGAGTTGACGAAGCCGCCGCGTCCCGTACGCAAACGGACGCGGGGAACACGCCGTAAAGCATCGACCACGGTGGTGGTTCCCGAGGGGGTCAGTCCGGAAACAGCCTAATGACCTAAATGGGGCATGTTTTGCGTAGGGCACGGCGTAAACAGTTGCCAGGTTGTTTATTTTCTGGCTTGGGAGCGTTGTCGGGTGTTAGTCTTCGCTCCGCATGGATCGTGCAAGAGTATCGCAAAATCGAAACTCCGTTTTATGGGAAGGGCGGCTTGAGCACCCAGTCGCCCAGGGCTGTAACTTTTGACTAGATTTCTTTGGGGGCGATGAGCGAACGTTTCCGGATCAAGATCAACGTCCACAACGAGGATGATCGTGAGGGCGCGGGTCTCGGCATCCCCGCCATGAAGGGTAAGACCCTGCGCGCCAAGAAGCCGCGTAGCCGCCGGCGCGCCTTTGGAACGGAGATCGCCATCGTTGGCGTGGCGGTCGTCGGCGCATTGATTGCCATAGCCGTGACGCCGGCCCTGGATGTCGATCAGTCGCCATCGAAAGAGAAGGTGGCCGAAGAAACAGTCGCCGAAGAACAGGTGGCCGAAGATAAGCTAGCCGAAGAGAAGCTCGCGGAGGAAACGGCGGAAGAACCAAAGCTGGCCGGGGAGACGGCGGAAGAGGAACCGTCGGCCGAAAAGCAGGTGGCATCGACAAGCGAACCGGTGCAAGAAACACCGGTGCCCGTGGAGCCAGCCACATCGGCGGAGAGCGAAACCCCATCGACCGCCACCGAAACCGTAACGCCTTCCGAGGCGCCGGAGAATACGAAAGCATCGGAGCCTGCTGAATCCGTCACCGAGTTGGTGGAATCGCGTACGGCGGATGAAAGTGCGGCGTCACTTTCCGAGCAGGCAAGCGACACGGATGCAGAACCGGAAACCGACGCGGTGGTATCGGAGGTTGCCGACCAGGCGAAGTCGCAGTTGGCGACGGCCTCCGCGATCGAAGGCGAGCAATCGGAGATAGCCGCCGAGACGGCCGAAACGGCGGAAGCGTCTCCATCACCGACCGAACCGGAGTCCGCAAGCCTGACCGAAAGCGACGAACCGGTGACAGAGTCGGCTGCCGAAAAAATGGCGGCTCTCGGCGAGTCGAATGGGGCTGCGGCCGTCGAAGAGGAGGCGGATACGGCAACGGACACGGCAACTATGAGTGAAGCGCCGGAGCCGTCGCCAGTCCCGAGCGCCACCGCTAGGGTCGCCAGGTCGACGATTCTCGAACAAGCGACCCCGACAATCAAGCCGGTCCCCAGGGGGCAACCGCGAGTCTCAGACGACGCTTTGACGGTCGCGGCCGGACCCACGTCGACGGAGCCGTCGAGCGACGAGCCGATGGCGACACCCATAGTCGCGGCAGATCCGACCGAGACCGACGCCGCTCCCACCGAAAAGTCGGAAGTTACGGTGTCGCAGTTGCAGGCAACGAAGGCGCCGCTGCGCAGACCAACGGTCGCAACCTTGGAACACGTATCCACGAACAGTGGCGGCGGCGTTGCTCGGGCGTATCTCACTTCCGGGTTACGCAACCGCGAGCCCGTGGACAAACTTACGTCGAGTACCGGGTTTCCGAGCGAGCAGGGGCGTGAGTTTTTTTACTTCACCGAGCTTCTTGGTCTAACCGGCAAGACAGTGACCCATCGATGGGAGCACAACGGGCGCTTCGAAGGGGACATCAGCTTTTCCGTTAGGGGCAATCGCTGGCGCGTGTATTCCAGCAAGACCATTACGCCGCTGCAGACCGGTACATGGAAAGTCGTCGTTTCGACGGAGGAGGGCAAGGTCCTCGCCGATACGGAGTTCGTCATTCAGCGCCAATAGTACCAACGGTCGGGTTCGCCGTGCATGGTGACCGGTCAAATATGGCGATGAGCTGAAACGCTGCTTCAGCGCAAAAAAATCAGGCAAGACCGCTCCTGATCTTGCCTACGTTATGACACGCTGAACGTGCCATTGATCTCTTTGGATCCTACTTTTTCTTGTTGTTTTGTTTTTCTCCCAAAACCCGGGCCGGTTCACCCTCACCACCATCAATGGATGGCATTGAGGCTCCAACATACGAGGAATGGAAAGAGACGTCACCTGTTTTTTCAGAAAAATGAGCGTAGCGTTCGA
>JAHCKI010000338.1 GCA_026125865.1 Rhodospirillales bacterium | reverse complement strand
GGCTTCGTTCATGGGTAGCCTCATTTCCTTGATCATTTCCCTGGTGGCCTACGGCATATGGGCGCGGCTGACGATGGGATACATCTACATGTCCCTTAAGGCGGTGGACGGCGGTGTCCCCGTTTTCAACGATTTGCTCGCCAAAGGACATCTATTCTGGCGGTATCTCGGCGCGTCGATCCTGTTCTCGATCGGCGTGTCCATCGGCGCGTTACTGCTCATCATACCCGGACTTTATCTGTTGATTCGCTTCGGGTTGTTCGGATATGGCATGGTCGATCGCGAGGTCGCCGTCATGGATTCCTTTAAACTCGCTTCGCGGTTGACCGAGGGTTATCGTTGGCAACTTCTTGGTCTTGGCCTCGTCTTTGTGGTGATCAACGTGGTGGCAATGATTCCGTTTTTCCTCGGTTTGCTGGTATCGGTCCCGTTTACGATGTTGACCGGCGCGTTCGTGTACCGGCACTTGGGCGGAACATCGGCCGGCGGCATTTGACACCCAAGTAATATAAAGTAATCCCAAGTAGCCTCAAGTAATCCGAAATTTCCTATCGTGACTGACACGTTGAAATGACCGAGCTTGCGCGTATTCGCAACTTCGCCATCGTCGCCCATATCGACCACGGTAAATCGACGCTGGCGGATCGCCTCATCCAGCATTGCGGCGGACTGACCGACCGCGAGATGCGCGACCAGGTTCTCGATACGATGGATATCGAGCGCGAACGCGGCATCACCATCAAGGCGCAGACGGTTCGATTGACCTACGCCGCTGACGACGGCGAAACATACATCCTCAACCTGCTCGACACGCCCGGGCATGTGGACTTTTCCTATGAGGTCAGCCGCAGTCTCGCCGCCTGCGAGGGGTCGTTGCTGGTGGTGGACGCGACGCAAGGGGTGGAGGCGCAGACCCTCGCCAACGTCTATCTGGCCATCGACAGCAACCACGAGGTCATCGTCGCCCTCAACAAGATCGACCTGCCGGCGGCCGAGCCGGACCGCATCCGCGGTCAGATCGAGGACGTGATCGGCCTCGACGCCTCGGAGGCGGTCAGCGTGTCGGCGAAGACGGGCTTGGGTGTCCCCCAGCTCCTCGAAACCTTGATCCATCGCATTCCGCCGCCGGCCGGAGATGCCGACGCGCCGCTCAAGGCGCTGTTGGTGGACAGTTGGTACGATCTTTACCTGGGCGTAATGATTCTGGTGCGGGTCAAGGATGGGCGGCTCCGCCGCGGCATGCGCATTCGCATGATGTCGACCGGGGCCGTGCAACAGGTGGAGCAGGTCGGCACCTTCACGCCCAAGACGACCATGGTGGATGAACTCGGACCCGGTGAAATCGGCTATATCACCGCCGGCATCAAGGCCGTCGCCGACACCGATGTGGGCGATACGATTACCGACGATCGGACACCAGCCGACCAAGCCCTTCCCGGTTTCAAGCCGTCGGTGCCGGTCGTCTGGTGCGGTCTCTACCCGATCGACGCCGCCGATTTCGAGGCGCTTCGGGAGTCCCTGGCGCGGCTCCGGCTGAACGATTCCAGCTTCCATTTCGATCCCGAAACATCGGCGGCGCTCGGTTCCGGTTTTCGTTGCGGGTTCCTCGGTCTGCTGCATATGGAAGTGATCCTGGAGCGGCTGCAACGGGAATTCGACCTGGATTTGATCGCCACCGCGCCCAGCGTCGTCTACCGCCTCATCCTTACCGACGGCAGCGTGATCGAGCTTCACAATCCGGCCGATATGCCCGACCCTGTGAAGATCAGCACCATGGAGGAACCTTGGATTCGGGCGACGATCCTGGTGCCCAACGACTACTTGGGCGCCGTGCTGCAATTGTGTACGGAGCGCCGTGGCGAGCAACTGGAACTGACCTATGCCGGCAGCCGGGCGATGGCCATCTACCGGTTGCCCCTCAACGAGGTCGTATTCGATTTCTATGATCGTCTCAAATCCATTTCGCGCGGCTACGCCAGCTTCGACTATGAAATGGACGGGTTCACCGAAGGCGACCTCGCCAAGGTCGTCATCCTCGTGAACGGCGAGCCGGTCGATGCCTTGTCCTTCGTTTGTCACCGCAGCCAGTCAACCTATCGTGGCCGGGCCATCTGTCAGCGGCTCAAGGACCTGATACCAAGGCACATGTTCAAAATCCCCATACAGGCGGCAATCGGCGGCCAAGTCGTCGCCCGCGAGACCATCAGCGCCCTGCGCAAGGACGTCACGGCGAAATGCTACGGCGGCGATATAACGCGCAAACGAAAGCTGTTGGAAAAACAGAAGGCGGGCAAAAAACGCATGCGTCAGTTCGGCAAGGTCGAAATCCCGCAAAACGCCTTCATCAACGCCCTCAAGGTCGGCGAAGACTGATACCAAACTGAGGTTTTCCGATCAGCCCGATCCAACTGAGCAAACTCATGTGAGCGGGCGAGGGGATTTTTGGTGCGGTGCTCAGGTTTGGCCGAACACGCGGTTGAAGACGGTGTCCACGTGCTGGGTGTGGCGGCTGGGGTCGAACAGGGTGGCGAGGGCGGTGCTGTCCAGGTGTTTGGCGATCTCCGGGTCGGCTCCCAAGAGATCCTGAAAGCCGCCGTCGCCGTTCCACACGCGCATGGCGGTTGCCTGCACCACGCGATAGGCGTCCTCGCGGCCCATGCCGGCCTGGGTCAGGGCGAGGAGAACCTGTTGCGAGAACACCAGGCCCTTGAGCCGGTCCAGATTGGCGCGCATAGCGTCCGGGTAGACGAGCAGGCGGTCGACGACGGTGGTCATGCGCGCCAGGGCGAAGTCGAGGGCGATGGTCGCGTCGGGCGCGAAGATTCGCTCCACGGAGGAATGGGAGATGTCGCGCTCGTGCCACAGCGACACGTTTTCCAGCGCCGGCACCACAGCCGCGCGGACGGCGCGGGCGAGGCCGGTCAGGTTTTCGGTCAGGATCGGGTTGCGCTTGTGCGGCATGGCGGACGAGCCCTTCTGC
>JAHCKI010000337.1 GCA_026125865.1 Rhodospirillales bacterium | reverse complement strand
TATCGGTGGATTTATCCATCACCATCACCGCCGCCGTTCCCAAACCGGATTTCACTTCCTGAAGCGAATCGAAGTCCAAGCGCACCGCGTCGCACACCGACCTGGGCAGGACCGGCACCGACGATCCCCCCGGAATGACCGCCAACAGGTTGTTCCAGCCACCGCGCACGCCGCCGGCATGGCGCTCGATGAGATCCTTGAGCGGCACGCCCATCTCTTCCTCGACGGTGCAAGGGTGATTGACGTGACCGGAGATGTTGAACAGCTTGGAACCGGTGTTGCGGGGGCGACCAAGGCCGCCGAACCAGGACCCGCCGCGCCGGAGAATGCTCGGAACCACGGCGATGGTCTCGACGTTGTTGACCGTAGTCGGGCACCCATAGAGACCGACGGCCGCCGGAAACGGCGGTTTCAGGCGCGGCTGTCCCTTGCCGCCCTCCAGGCTCTCGATCAGCGCCGTTTCCTCACCGCAAATGTAGGCGCCGGCGCCGAGGTGGATATGAACATCGAACGGCCACCCGGAGCCGCAGGCGTTCTTGCCGATCAGCTTGGCCTTGTAGGCCTCGTCCACGGCACGCTGCAGCGCTTCCGCCTCGCGATAGAATTCGCCGCGAACATAGATGTAGGCCGTATTGGCGCCCATGCCGACGCCCGCCAACAGGCATCCTTCGATCAGCTTGTGCCCCTCGTGCCGCAAGATCTCGCGATCCTTGCAGGTGCCGGGCTCGCCTTCGTCGGCGTTGACGACCAGGTAATGTGGTCGCGGACCGGCCTGCTTCGGCATGAACGACCATTTCATTCCGGTGGCGAAACCGGCGCCGCCGCGCCCCCGCAAACCGGATTGTTTGACCTCTTCGACGATCCAGTCCCGCCCCTTGGCGATAAGGTCCTTGGTACCGTCCCAGTCGCCACGCGCCTGCGCGCCTTTCAAGCCGCAGTCGGCGAGCCCATAGATATTGGTGAAAATGCGATCCTGGTCGCGCAACATCAGCCGTCGTCCTCTTTCTTCCGGCGTCCGGCGGTCTTTGCCGACTTGGTGGCCTTCGCGGCCTCGGGCGAACCGGCGACTTCCGTCAATGACGTCAACCCGCCGACGGGTTCGGAACTGCAACGGCCGATTTGCGAACCCGTCTTCGGTGTCTTTCCGTTCCGCAGATCATCAAGCACCGCTTCCGTCGTCTCGGGGCTCAAGTCTTCGTAATAGTCGTCGTTGATCTGCATCATCGGCGCATTGACGCAGGCGCCGAGACATTCGACCTCCGACAACGTGAACTCTCCGTCTGCCGTGGTTTCGCCGAAGCCGATGCCGAGCTTGTTCCGGCAAACATTCACCACGTCGTCGGACCCGCGAAGCCAGCACGCCAAGTTGGTGCACACCTGCACATGATGGCGGCCGACGGGCTTGAGGTTGAACATCGTGTAGAACGTCGCGACCTCATAGACCCGGATGGGCGGCATGCCCAGGTAGTCGGCGATGTAGTCCATGGCGGCCCGTGACAACCAGCCGTCGTGCTGACGTTGGGCCAGATCGAGCAGCGGCATGACGGCGCTCGCCTGTCGTCCTTCGGGGTACTTGGAGACGATCGCCGCCGCTTTCTTCAGGTTGTCTTCGTTAAAGGCGAAAGATGACGGTTCATTCGCCGGCGGCTTGTCCGCAGCACTCATCGATCAATCTCACCAAACACGATATCCAGGGAGCCGAGAACGGCGACGACGTCGGCCAGCATGTGTCCTCGGGTCAGAAAATCCATCGCCTGCAAATGGGCGAAGCCGGGCGCGCGGATTTTGCACCGATAGGGACGGTTGGTGCCGTCGGAAACCAGATAAACACCGAATTCACCCTTCGGCGCCTCGACCACGGAGTAGGTCTCGCCCGCCGGTACGTGAAAGCCCTCCGTAAACAATTTGAAATGGTGGATCAGGGCTTCCATCGAATGTTTCATCTCGCCGCGCTTCGGCGGCGTGACCTTCTTGTTGTCCGCCTTGACCGGACCGGGAGGCATCTGATCGATGCACTGCCTTATGATTCTGAGACTTTCCCGTATCTCACACATGCGCACGAGGTAGCGGTCGTAGCAGTCCCCCTTCCTGCCGATCGGGATGTCGAAATCCATGCGATCGTAACAGTCGTAGGGCTGCGCCTTGCGCAAATCCCAGGGCACCCCGCAGGCGCGCAGGCACGGGCCGGAAAAACCCCAATCGAGGGCGTCCTCGGCCGCGATGGCGCCGATATCGATCGCGCGCTGCTTGAAGATCCGGTTCTCGGTCAGCAGCGCTTCCAGATCCTCCATGAACGCCTGGAATTCTTCCGTCCACGTCCAAATGTCGTCCGCCAATCCGGCCGGCAGGTCCATGGCCACTCCGCCCGGCCGGAAATAACCCATGTGCATGCGCGCGCCGCACACCCGCTCGCAGAACTCCATGAGCCGTTCGCGCTGTTCGAACCCCCACAGAAATGGCGTCATGGCGCCGATATCCATGGCGAAGGCGCAGATGGTGAACACGTGGTTCAGAATACGGCCGATCTCGGCGTAGAGGACGCGGATGTACTGTCCCCTGGGGGGCACCTCGACCCCGAGAAGCTTCTCCGTGGCGAGGCAGAACGCGTGTTCCTGATTTTGCGGCGCGACGTAGTCGAGGCGGTCGAAATAGGGAACGCTCTGCACGTAGTTTTTGTACTCGATGAGCTTTTCGGTACCCCGGTGCAGCAAGCCGACATGGGGATCGGCGCGCTCGATGATCTCACCGTCCATCTCCAGAACCAGGCGCAGGACGCCGTGGGCCGACGGATGCTGCGGTCCGAAGTTGAGCGTATAGTTTTGGATTGCGGTCTCGGCCATTATTCGGTTTCCGCCCCCTCGGCCTTTTCGTCGCCTGGCAACGTGGGCGGCATCCCCTCCCACGGACTGAGGAAATCGAACGTTCTGAAGTCCTGAGTCAGTTTGACCGGTTCGTAGACAATCCGCTTCTGCTCGTCGTCGTAGCG
>JAHCKI010000336.1 GCA_026125865.1 Rhodospirillales bacterium | reverse complement strand
CCAAGCGGATGCCGTCAACACCTTTGCTCGACCAGCTGGAAAGCGGTCCGTGGCCAAGCTTTGTGAGTGGTCTCAAACGGCTGGCAAACTCCGAGGAGCGCCCCTACAGCGCGATGATGAAGGATTTGCTCGGGCAGCTTGAGCGCTCGTATGAAACCCGTACCGGGTATTGGAAAGGCGGCACCGTCGGCGTCTTCGGCTACGGCGCCGGGGTCATCCCGCGCTTTTCCGAGATCGCCGACGAGTTCCCCGAGTCGGCCGAGTTTCACACCTTGCGCATAATTTCGACGCCCGGAACGCACTACAGCACCGACGTGCTGCGCAAGATGTGTGACATATGGGAGAAACACGGCTCGGGTCTGATCGCGCTGCATGGTCAGACGGGCGACATCATGCTCCAAGGCTGCACCAGCGAGAACGTTCAGCCCGCCTTCGACGAAATGAACGAGCTCGGCTTCGATCTCGGCGGCGCCGGCGCCGGTGTCCGCACCTCTATCGCTTGCGTCGGCGCGGCCCGGTGCGAGCATTCGTGCTACGACGAAGCGAAGGCCTTGCGCCTGATCGTCAACACCTTTCTCGATGAGATGCACCGTCCGTCGCTGCCTTACAAGTTCAAGTTCAAGTTCTCGGGCTGTGCCAACGATTGCGCCAACGCGATCCAGCGCTCCGACTTCGCCGTCTTCGGCACTTGGCGCGATGACATCCGGGTCGATCAGGAAGAGGTCCTTCGCTATGTCGCCTCGAACGGTCGCAAGTGGATGATCGACCAGGTCATCGGGATGTGTCCCACCAGGGCGCTGTCGCTCAATGACGACGATACCCTCGAGATCGACAACAAGAGCTGCGTGCGTTGCATGCACTGCATCAACGCCATGACCAAGGCATTGATGCCGGGTCGGGAGCGCGGCGTGACCGTCCTCATCGGCGGCAAGAAGACGCTCAAGATCGGCGACCTGATGGGCACCGTGGTGGTGCCTTTCCTGCGCCTCGAGACCGACGAGGATTACGAGAAGCTGCGCGACCTCGCAAGGCGCGTCGTTGACTTCTTCGTGGACAACGCGTTGGAGCATGAGCGCACGGGCGAGATGATCGAACGCATCGGCTTGGTCAATTTCATCGAGGGTATCGGAGTCGAACTCGATCCCAACATGGTCAGGCATCCACGAACCAGTTCGTACGTCCGCACCGACGACTGGGACGAGGAGGTTGCCAAGTGGCGGGATAAGCAGCAGGCCCGCACCGCGACAGCGGCAGAATAGCCGCCTGGGGACCGCGAAACGCGTCCCTGGAAAAACAGAACAGGTGGGAGGAAAAATGGCTCAACCGCGTCGTCCGATCGAATCCGGTGTTCCCGATGTCATGCCCTTCATGCACCCGTTGCTCAGGCGCAATTACGGGCAGTGGAAATGGCATGATCGCCTCCGCCCTGGAGTCCTTCACCACGTCGCCGAAAGCGGCGAGGAGGTGTGGACGGTACGCGCCGGTACCCAGCGGCAGCTGGACGTTTTCACGATTCACGCTCTGTGCGATATCGCTGACGACCATGCCGACGGCTTCTTGCGCTTCACGACCCGTTCCAACGTCGAATTCATGGTCAGCTCCGCCGACAAAGTCGCACCCCTGATCGACCGTCTGGAAGCTGACGGTTTTCCTGTCGGTGGCACCGGCCCGTCGGTTTCGATGATCGCCCACACCCAGGGATGGCTCCATTGCGACATTCCGGCGACGGATGCATCGGGTGTCGTCAAGGCCCTCATGGATGCCTTGTTCTACGAATTCGGCCATGAGGAGATGCCGAACAAGGTGAAGATCACCACCTCCTGCTGCCAGATCAACTGCGGCGGACAGGGCGATATCGCCATCAACGTCCAGCACACCAAGCCGCCGGTGATCGACCATGACCTCGTGGGCACGGTTTGCGAGCGACCGGCGGTGGTGGCGCGCTGCCCGGTGGCGGCGATCCGTCCGGCCATGGTCAACGGCAAGCCCAGCCTCGAGGTCGACGAGAAGAAATGCATGTGTTGCGGTGCCTGCTTTCCGCCTTGCCCGCCCATGAGGATCAACGACCCCGTGCACAGTAAGCTGGCCATTTGGGTCGGCGGAAAGCACTCCTCGACAAGATCCAAGCCGACGTTTCAAAAGCTGGTGGCGGCGGGACTGCCCAACAACCCGCCGCGTTGGCCGGAAGTGACCGAGGTCGTTCTCAATATCTTGTACGCATACAAGGACAACGCCAGACCGTGGGAACGAATGGGGGAATGGATTGATCGCATCGGATGGCCGCGCTTTTTCGAGATCACTGGGCTGCCCTTCACGAAACATCACGTCGACAACTGGCGCGGTTCTCGCAGCAGCCTGAACGCTTCGGCGCATCTGTATTTTTAGTGGATCGAGGAAAGCATCCAAGGGATCAATAAAATGGACTACGTCATTATGGTCAATGAAGGTCCCTACAACCACCAAGCCGCCGATTCTGCTTATCAATTCGTGAAACACGCGCTCGAAAAAGGGCACACGATTCAGCGTGTCTTTTTTTATTACGACGGTGTCTTGAACGCGACCAAGTTCTCCGCCCCGCAAAGCGATGACCGGCACATCGTCAAGCGTTGGGCCAAACTTGCGGAAAGCCATGCCGTCGATCTGTCCGTTTGCGTCGCCGCGGGGCTTAGGCGGGGCATCACCGAGGAGGTCGTGGCGGACGGCTTTCGCATTACCGGTCTTGGCGAATTCATCGGCGCCTGCATCGACGCCGATCGAGCCGTCGTATTCGGGGACTAGGGACTAGGGAGGATCATCCATGAGTGAACCGGAAGAGACCCCTGACGACCCTGTGGTGAAGCGTTTTCTTTACGTCAACCGCAAAGCGCCGCACGGCACCGTCTATGCGCTCGAAGAGTTGGAGATGGTTCTGATCGCCGCCATGTTCGAACAGGACGTCCATGTGGTGTTTCTCGATGACGGTGTTTTCCAGATCAAGAAGAACCAA
>JAHCKI010000335.1 GCA_026125865.1 Rhodospirillales bacterium | reverse complement strand
CGGGCGCGCCTCGAGCGTCAAGGATGGTCGTCAAGGGATTGGTAACGACAGCAATCGCCGGTGTCGTCTGGGGCATCATCTACGCTGTCATGGAACTCGACGTGATTTCGTTCCGGTAGGGCGCCGTGAGATCAGATCGGTTCAACCTGATCTCACGGGCTCCGGGAACCGCCCCGTTCGTATTACCCCAATAGGGGGGATCAGCTTCGCGCGATACGGCGACGGAGAAAGCCAAGCGAGGCTAGGGATGTTCCGAATAGCCATACCGCCCCCGGAACAGGTGCCTGCGCGACATTGGTCGTGACGGTTGCTTGATCCGTGCCCAGAAACGCTGAATCGTTTCCTGTAGGAAAATTGGTAAGTCGTGCAACCGTGCGAAAGGGACCGTTGGAACCGGCTCCTTGTGCCGAGTGGTCGCTGAGCAGGTTGAATGTTTCGGCGGTAATGCCGCTGCCCTCAACCAAAAAGCTGACTGCCTCGCCGGGATCGAAAGTCTGGCTGGCGTCTCCGGTTTTCGTGAAATTGAACAGGATATCGAAATATCCATCCTGGTCCGGCCGGAATTGGTCATCGGGCGAGGTCGGATTGAACGCCGTTTGCAAACCGTTGGTGGCCTTCACATCGGGTCCGGTCGAGGTGCCTTGATAGGTGAAGGTAAATCCGGTTGGGTCGATCGCCGAATTGAACCACCAGCGCCCGACCGAAACCCCGGCGGGACCGGTCAAGGCCGTCGCGTCCATGGTCAACAGGACGGTGTCCGTGGCCACGTCGGAGAACGTTGCCGAAAGGGTACCCTGCGGTGTCCCGGCGCCGAAAAATTGCTGATCAAGAGTGAATGAAACCGTCGTGGCGTTGGCATTGGATGCAAGGACAGCGGTAACGACCGCAGCAGCAGCAGCTGCTGCTGCTGAGAGACCGCCTCTTGCTTTCGTTCCTCGAAGAAACATGCAGATAGCTCCTATAACGTGTATTTTGATAAAATATACACGAAATACGAGCGACACGCAAACGGGGTTTTGCTACCTGTGCTTGTAGACGAACAGCGTGGGCTTCCAACTTCGGTTGGTCGTGTGCGCTCTTGGGATGGCTGCCACGGCCAATCGAAGTGTCGCCTTTCTTGACAGATAGCCGGGCGCCGGCCTTATATATCGGACATTCCCCCTATCTTGGGGCGCGTAGCTCAGCGGGAGAGCACCGTCTTCACACGGCGGGGGTCGCTGGTTCAATCCCAGCCGCGCCCACCATTTCTTTTTGCGGATTGCCGCCCACCAACCCAATCCGCAGGTTTCGGTTCGAGGTTTCAACTCTCACCTCCACCATCCCCCTACCAAGCCGTTGATCTCGCGGCAAGTTCATGGCCCGCAACGCCTTCTTTAGCCGAAACGCGATACGTCGGGGCATGACGGTGGTACGCCACGCGAGGTTGTTCACACATATTGTTCCATGGCACCACCAGCGGCGAGTGCGGAAAAACCTGCGGCCGATCCGGGGGAGAGATTAGGGGCCGCGGTCGGTGCGGGTGGCCTTTGTTGCGATCAAGTTCGTTGACAGGGGGCGGGTTGCGGTTTTACCAGTAGCCGACGGTCGGGTTGATGAGACCGGCCCTGCTTCGCAAGCCCAGGTGGCGGAATTGGTAGACGCGCAGGTTTCAGGTACCTGTGGCCGAAAGGTCGTGGAAGTTCGAGTCTTCTCCTGGGCACCATCCTTCAGATGAACTTGTACGAGCAACAGTAAAACGGAGCCGACCCTGATGGAGGTTGACGGCATTCCCATTCGGCTGCATCGCGGCGATCTGGCCGCCGATGTGCAATTCACCGGTACCGTGGCCATCGATACCGAGACCATGGGGCTCAATCCCCATCGCGACCGCCTGTGTCTCGTGCAATTGTATGACGGGCGCGACCAAGTGCATCTGGTGCAATTTCCATGGCCGGCGGCGGCCGAGGAGCGGCGACGACCGTATCGGGCGCCCAACTTGGCGGCGATGCTGGCCGATGAGACGGTGACCAAGCTGTTTCATTTCGCCCGCTTCGACGTGGCCGTGCTCGATCAGTACCTGGGTGTCGCCTGCCGTCCCATCTACTGCACCAAGATCGCGTCGCGGCTGGTGCGTACCTACACCGATCGCCATAGTTTAAAGGAACTGTGCCGGGAGCTGCTCGGCAAGGATCTGGCCAAGGAACAGCAATCCTCGGATTGGGGTCGCAACGACCTAACCGACGCGCAAATGCGCTACGCCGCCAGCGATGTGATCCATCTGCATGCGTTACGGGACCGCCTGAACGTTATGCTCGATCGCGTCGGCCGACGCCCGATGGCCGAGGCCTGCTTTCAATTTCTGCCGGTGCGCGCCCGCCTCGACCTTGACGGCTGGCCCGACCAGGACATTTTCGCGCATTAGTCGCTGTGCCTCTGTTCTTTGACCCCCCTACTTGAGCTATTGACCACATGGCTTGATTGACCGAAAACGCCTCGGAGAGCATACTGCACCTGCGAATGGCACGGGTTTTGCGTATCCGGGCCGTCGTATTGCGCGCTCTTGTTGCGGCGTTTGGTTTTGGCACGATCGCTTTCGGTGGACCACGGTTGTCTTGGAAAAGGATCGACGAGCGAGCACGGGATTGCCCTGAAGCCGCATCGTACACATTTGACTTGATATGAATGGATTACAAGCAATGGGGGCCGCGGGTCCGGACACCGTTCGAGAAGGCTCAATCGCGCCGGGAGACATGTGCATCGGCTCGGCTCGGCGGGTGTTGCGTTTGGAGGCGGACGGCCTGATCGCCATGGCGGCACGTATCGACGCGAACTTTGTCGCCGCCGTGGATATCCTGGCGCGCATGACCGGGCGCGCCATCGTCACCGGCATGGGCAAGAGCGGCCACATCGCGCGCAAGATCGCGGCGACCTTGGCGTCCACGGGCACGACGGCCGTGTTCGTCCATCCGGCCGAGGCGAGCCACGGCGATCTCGGTATGATTACCGACTCGGATG
>JAHCKI010000334.1 GCA_026125865.1 Rhodospirillales bacterium | reverse complement strand
AGCTCGAAGCCCGGGCGGGACTCAAGCGACCCATCCTGGTCCACGCCATTCTCGAAACCGCTCGGGGCGTCGCCAACGTCGAAGCGATCTGCGGTGCTAGCCCGCGCATGCAGGGCCTGTCGCTCGGCCCGGCCGACCTGGCCGCCAACCGACGGATGAAGACCACCCGCGTCGGCGGCGGCCATCCCGACTACAAGGTGCTGGCGGACAAGGAGGGCGACGCGCCCCGCGCCGCCTTCCAGCAGGACCTCTGGCACTACACGATCGGCAAGATGGTAGACGCCTGCGCGGCCGCCGGGATCAAGGCCTTCTACGGCCCCTTCGGCGACTTCTCGGACGGACCCGCCTGCGAGGCCCAGTTCCGCAACGCCTTCCTGATGGGCTGCGCCGGCGCCTGGACGCTGCACCCCAGCCAAATCGCCATCGCCAAAAAGGTGTTCAATCCCGATGTCGATGAGGTGCGCTTCGCACTGCGCATCCTCGACGCGCTGCCCGATGGAACCGGCGTCGCCATGATCGACGGCAAAATGCAGGATGACGCCACTTGGAAGCAGGCCAAGGTCATCGTCGACTTGGCCAAACTGGTCGCGCGCAAGGATCCGGAACTGGCCGCGCAATACGAAATGTGACACGGATTGTCCGCCGATCGCGCTGACAGGCGCGGTCGGCCGGATGCAATAGGGGACATATACAAACCACGGGGAAAGAGATGAGCGCGAAGACGAATCCAGGAAACTTTTTCGAGGATTTCCGTGTCGGTCAGGAGATTGTTCACGCCACGCCACGGACCGTCTCCGAAGGCGATGTCGCGCTCTATACCGCTCTTTACGGCGGTCGGTTTGCCCTGGCGTCGTCCGACGAATTTGCCCGCTCGATGGGGTTCGAAAGGGCGCCGATCGACAGCGTGCTCGTGTTTCATGTGGTGTTCGGCAAGACGGTTCCGGACATCTCGTTGAACGCGGTCGCCAATCTCGGCTACGCCGCAGGCCGCTTTGCGGCGCCCGTCTATCCGGGAGACACGCTCAGCACACGCTCGGAAGTCATCGGGCTGCGCGAAAACAAGGATGGGCGCAGCGGTATCGTCTACGTTCGATCCACCGGACGCAATCAGAACGGCGACATGGTTCTCGACTATGCGCGCTGGGTGATGGTGCGCAAGAACAACCTGGACGCACCGGCGCCGGAGGATACGGTGCCGGATCTGCCGAAGGCGGTGGCCGTCGGCGACCTGATCGTGCCCGAAGGCTTTCGTGGTTCGTCATACGACACGGCGTTGGCGGGGAGCGCGCATCTTTGGGACGACTACCAAGTCGGCGAGCGCATCGACCACGTGGACGGCACCACCATCGAAGAAGCCGAGCACATGATGGCCACCCGCCTCTACCAGAATACGGCGAAAGTGCATTTCGACGAATACAAGCAGAAGCATAGCCGCTTCGGACGACGGCTGATCTATGGCGGACACATCATTTCGATCGCGCGCGCGCTGTCGTTCAACGGCCTCGCCAATGCCGTAACCCTGGCGGCCATCAATGGCGGCCGCCACGTGGCACCGACCTTTGCCGGACATACCGTCTACGCCTGGTCAGAAGTGTTGGACAAGATGGCGCTGCCGGGCCGCGACGACTTGGGCGCGTTGCGTCTTCGCACCGTCGCCACCACAAACCAGCCGTGCGAGGACTTTCCCGACAAGAACGAGGACGGACGCTATGTGCCGTCGGTCGTTCTCGATTTCGATTATACGGTGTTGATGCCGCGGCGTTCGTAGATTTGAGGGGTCCGCCCTGGGGCTACTTTACGCCGTTCGCTGGCCGGCTGCGACTGACGCCCCGATGACCTGTTTCTCCAATTGATAGAGCAGACCAAGCGATTCTTGGGATGCTCAGTACATTCAGCCTCGCTCCAGTGACATAGCGACCGACGAAGCTATCCAGGTCGCGTGCCCGACAGTGTTGGAACGCAAAGATGCTCAACGGCGGATTGGGTGAGAAAGGCTGAATGGCGAGTGCGCTGACTTGGCTTGTACGGCGGGCGACATTGATCCTCGCCGTGGGCGTCTTCGCCGGTTTGGTATTTCCGTCAATGGCCGCCGTTTTACGTCCTCTGTTGCCCGTAGCCGTCTGGGGGCTATTGCTTCTTGCCATGCTTCGGCTTGACTGGCGAGGGGTGATACGGCACCTGCGGCGGCCCGTGGCGACCGCTTCGGTCGTTGTATGGCTGCTGTTGGCCGGTCCGGTGGTGACGTTTGTGACCGCCAATGCTCTTGGCATTCCCCCGGGGCTGACAGCGGCGTTGGTGCTGATGGCGGCGGCGCCGCCCATCGTCTCGTCTCCGGCTTTGGCGATTTTAATGGGCCTGGACGCTGCTCAAGCCATGCTGGCGATGACGATTGCCACCATGCTCATGCCCTTGACCCTGCCGATCCTCGCATTGGAACTCCTGTCGCTCCCTCTCGATATCACCGCCGGCGCGTTGATGATCGACTTGGCGTTGTTCATTGGAAGCGCCCTCGCGGTCGCCACGCTGGTGCGGTTCATGCTCGGCCGCCAGCGAATCAATGACGTGGCGCCCGGTATCGACGCCCTGGCCATCGTCTTTCTGCTGCTGTTCGCGATCGCCATCATGGATGGCATTGCGGACAAGCTACTTGCTGATCCGGGCCATGTCGGCATGATCATTGCCGTCGCCTTCGCCGCCAACACCTTGTTGCAGGTTGCCGGCGGCTTGGCATTTGTTTGGCTCGGCCGGCGGCCGGCTCTGACCGTCGGTTTCGTTTCGGGCAATCGCAACATGGCGCTGCTGCTGGCCGTGTTACCGGCGAGCATTCACGCGGACGTGCTCCTCTATTTCGCGTTGGGGCAGATCCCCATATACGTTATGCTTGCCGTGCTGACACCGATCTATCGGCGGCTACTGTCGGAAGGTACATGAGCGGCCCAGACGAAGTCGTCTTGGCGCCGCCGCTACCACACTCGGCCAACGAGGATGCGAGTCC
>JAHCKI010000333.1 GCA_026125865.1 Rhodospirillales bacterium | reverse complement strand
GAGGCCGCTGGCCGGGATCTTTTCCGGTAATGCCGTATTGCGCTCGACGTGAGCGTCCGGAACGGTCTCCAAAAGCGCCTTCAGGGCTTACAGGATCTGTTCAGTCTTGCTGACCATGGGTTGGATTTGATTTACGTCCGGCCAAAAGGTAAAGTGGTTGGAATTTCCAACTTTCTGAAATTTGAGGCAGGGCCAATGCCGCTGGTGACGGTGAAGGAGAAATTCCAGGTGACCATTCCCACCAAGGTGCGCGCTCAGATCGCCATCCATGTGGGGGATGTCCTGGAGGCGACCGTGGAGGAGGGGTCGATCGTCCTGCGCCCAAAGGCCCTCGTCGATCGTGCGGCACTTGCCGACCGACTCGACGCCCTGCTCGCACGAACGCCGATCGCCCTCGACGACGCCGGCAAATCAGAACGGCAGATCCTGGACGACACCACCGCCGAGATCGCCGCCACGCGCCGCGAGCGTCGGTACGGTAAGCCGTGAGGCTTGTTCTCGACTGCAACGTGGTCATCGCCGCCGGAGTAACCGAAGGTACCTGCCGCAAGGTGGTCAGCGAAGCGGTACGTCATCATGCCATTCTGCTCTCTGACGAGATCCTGGGCGAGTACCGATCAGTGGCGACCTGAGCGAAGTTCGAGCGCCAGCGCGAGGTGCTTGATGCCATAATTGCGACGATCGCCAAGGTTGCTACGCCGGTGGACCCTTCCCACATTCCCTTTCGACTTGCCGATGCCGACGACGAGATCTATCTCGCCACCGCCGTAGCCGGAGGTGCGCAAGCCCTGGTGACCGGCAACATCCGCCATTTCCCCGACAAGATCTATGGCATGGTCGCTGTCCTGACGCCACGTGAGTTCCTCGAGCGGGCTCTCTGATATCGTCATTCTTATCCAGCTGGCACGCCGATCCGTTTGAGTGATCAATTCGTTCTCATCTGCCGATCGATCAGCGCCGGCAGCCGCGCCGACAAGTGTTCGGCGGCTCTGGCCACATCGAGCCGTTTCGGCATCCGCACCTGCGGCACGAGAAAGAACATCACCACGGTGGCGAGGCCGGAGGTGGAAACGTACGAACCGCGTCGGCCCATGGCCTTTCGCACCGTCGCCATGCGATAACCACCGCGCCTGCCGCCACTCGCGACCATGCCGTCCATGACCAGCAGCGACGGGCCTCTCGGCCGATAAACGAAGCGCAGCCGACGGCCGTACATCCGTTCCACCATGCCGGGCGTGATGCGCCGGCCGGTCGGCCCGCGCTTCGGTGCCGCCGGCGTCGGGATCGTGAGCCAAAAGCCTTTGCGGCTGCGGATCACCGCACCCTCGTCGAAGGCGCGGATGATCTGCGGCGTCTTGCTCCATACCAGGCTGGCGGCGTCGTGACCCTGGTTCAGTGCCGGTGCCGGCCAAGTTCTTGTGACTGCCGTGGAACAGCGCTGTTCCGTCGCCCATGGTGGGATTGGCGGTGATGATGCCCCAGACCACGTCGCTTTCCAGGGTCGCCGCCGAGGTGCCGAACAGGGACGGGACGCGGGTGAAAGCGTCGAGATCATCGTTGATGATCACTTGGCGGGTGATGCCGACCACCTTGCCGTAGGTCTCGACCCGGTAGCTCTCCTTGGCTTCACCCATGGTGCCGTGTTTGAACTCACCGGACTCGTTGACCTTCTCAAGCTGCGGCGCTTCACCCAGTTGCAGGCGTTGGATGTCCTTGAAGTCGGCGGTGGTGGCGCGGCGGGCGATGGGCTGGAAGGTTCGGGGTGCCGCCTCGTAGGCATCCCTGAGCGTCTTGCCGGTGACGGCCGCGAGGATGTTGGGGAAGTCGGAGGTGGTGTGCAATGCCCGTGTGGCGATCTCGTCGCGGGACAGGCCACGGACGCGGACACCTTCCGATTCCAGGAACGACCGGGCCATCTCGATCAGGCTGTAGCCCCGCCATTCCCGGGCGGGATCGCTCAGCTGGTAACGATGGGGATCGAACCGGTGCAGCAGCGCCGCCTCGATTGTGTCCCTCCGCGTCTCGGTCTCATCGAGCCCGCCCATCCGAACATGCGGGCGGGTGTCGACGGCGCGGTCACGGTCCGCGGCCTTATCGATCAACACGCTTCGGGCCTCGTCGAGGGTGACACCGCGGCGAACCAGATCGTCGGCCACCGGTGCGTCAATGCCGAGCTTGCGGGCGGCATCGTAGATGGCGGCAACGCGCTCCCGTTCCTGGGCGACCACCCGCTCGGCGATCTCTTCGGTGGAGGGGCCGGGGTCACGGGGTTGATCTCGCCGTTTTCGAGATCCTGTGTCATTGCGCTGTTCGGAATGAACTCGGTCGGGCTGCGGCGTATCTGTCGCTGTCCGTTTCACCGATGAACCCTCCACATTCGGGGTTTCGGCCGGCTTCACGTCCTCGGTGTCGGTCATCGCCTCCATATTGATTGCCTCCGTGCTTCGCTCCTCGGCGACCTGGTCGTCCGGCGTTGCGGTCTGTTGATCCATGTCTTCACTCTCCGGTTGGTGGGCGTGGGTGGGGTCCCTGCGTGCCCGAAAGGGGACGGGCGAATGCCCGTCTGGTAACACCTCGTGGGGAGCAAGTTTCGCCCGGTGAACGAGACGGCAGGGCTCATGACCTTGCCGCTGACGAAAACCTGCGCCGCCGTCGGCGCCGACCGGCACCGCCGACAGCTCCAGCGGCTGCCAGTCGATGGCGCGCCAGACGGGAATCCTGCCGTCCTCCTCGATGACCTCGTAGGTGCGCACCGCGTAGCCGACCGAAACGTTACGGATAATGCCGGCGCGAACGTCCCGCCAGATTGGCTCCACATCGTCGCGCTCCGAGAACCGAACCACCGCGCGACCCTCGAAGGCCTCGGCGTTCTTCGCGATCCATGCCCGTTCGACCACACCGATGACGTCGTCGAAATCGAAGGCGCCATGTGTGTTTAGCCGGAAGTTCCCGTCTCTATGGACCGTAAGTACCTGATTCCGTGAAGAACACGGCCGATGTGTTGGCGATTTT
>JAHCKI010000332.1 GCA_026125865.1 Rhodospirillales bacterium | reverse complement strand
GATCGAGCAATTCCGCCGCGCCGCACGGAACACCATCTGGAAAAATGAAAACCGTGTACGCGAAGAGGAGCTTCAGGGCTGGCGTGTCACCATCATCAAGGCGGATATAAGTATCCTCGTCGGCATTATGGCAGGTGGAGCGACACCGGTGGCGGGGATCAAGGAAGCCGGCGCGTCGTTCATCGCAAGTATGACCTACGGCGTAACGGAGGCGGGCGTGGAAGCCGCGCATCCGAACACCGAACAACCGAAAACTGTAAGGCGTCGAGACGGCAAAGTGCCGCGATCGGATATGGTCATGGAAGCCGTGACCAACGAAGCTTTGGGGCACACGGTCGAGGCGATCGTCGGTGTTCCGGGCACGCAAAATGTCGTCACCGCCGCCGGCAACATGATGACCCAATGGGCCAGAAACACGGACAACGACTATCATCGCTCGCGCACGCAACCGCCGCGAAAGGCTGCACGCTGATGCTGAAGCACACCAACAACAGCATGCGGTTGGGCCTGCTCGCGGCACTCCTGGCTTGTTCGCTTGCCGGGGCCATGGTTTACGCGACGCCGAGGCTGGCGGCGCAGGAACGCGGCGATGCGGCCATGGCGACGTTGACCCCCGACGGGCTTTACGTGGCCCGCGCCTTGGGGCTCGCGCTGGAGGGCAACGCTGCGTCCGAGCTGGTCTGGCCGGTCCGTTTTATTGCCAAGGAGGATATGCCGGCCGCCGATTCCGATTTGCGAGGCAACCACTTCTATGTCGGTGCCATCGAGTTCAGCCGCTATGGCGTCATCGGGGGTGAGAAGGGGTCGCGCGTGGTCGAGGGCCTTCTGATCCATCGTGATCCCCTGGGCCGCTACGCCAGCACCGGCTTTCGATCGCGCTACATGATCAACTCCGAGGGCTCCTTCGACGTCCAGTGGGCGACTGTCACCCCGCTCTATGCCATTGATCCGCCGGTTCGCTTTGGGATCGTCGAGGCAAAAGCCGTTCCCGGGAACTGGCCTTCGTCAAAGACCTCGATAGCGGAGGTGGAGGCGCTTGTTCGGGAAAAAGGGATCGTGCCCGAGCACAAGATGGCCATTCCTTCCGGGGTCCGGGACTATGTGATCGTCGCGTTGTTCATGGACCGTATCGCCGAGACGGACAGGGTCTCTCTCCATGTCGGCGACCGTGCCGATCAAGTCCCGGCGAACGAAGGTGGAAACACGGTCGTGCTCGCCGAGGGAGGTTGGAGGACGGTGGTCAAGCGCGTCCGGCTCGCTCTGAATGGTCGCCGAACGCAGTTCATCAAGGCCACCCTCGCTGGCCCGACCCGCGACGGGACCGCGCCGAAGATTCGCGTCGTTGGAGTTCTACCGACCAGGTTCCCTGTGAAGCCTTGAGGCCGGACGTTCCGGGGGGCGGGAGACGCGCAGCCGCGGGTTGTTTTAGGTTCTTGTTGATTTCTCGCTATCTTGGCCCACCCCCCAATGCGGTGTGTAGGTGTGTCCACACGGCAACAGTGCACCCCAATATTGTCAGCTTCGATCACGACGGTTGATTGTCGTTTGACAGTGTTCGGTCATGAGTTTTAGATCGGTTATGGCGTGCTTGTCGTCGAGTCGAGATGGTCGTCGTTGAATCGGGAAGCATCAACAAGTTGAATTCAGGAGCATCACAATGAAAAACCAGAAGGCGAAAAACTTGAGGTTGATCGCTGCCGGTATGGCGGGGGTTGCCGTGGCGATGGGCGCGGGGGCGGCCGGTGCGACGACGGTTAGTCCAACGGGGGGATTTTTGGCGGATCCGGATACACCGACGACCAACGCGATAACCCCAACTCAACACAGAACACAGGTGATGTTCCAGCAGAGCATCTTGCGTGATTATCTCCGTACGCGCACCACGACCCCCGGTACTCAGCCGACGGGCATTTTCAGTGTCGTCTCGGTGCCCGGAGAAACAAACGGCATGGCTGCCGGCAGTCAAACCAGCATGCTTACGGACCGGCTCAGTGTTTGGGTTGGGCCGAGCTATACCAACAGCGAAGATGATTTCGCGGCGACCGCCTATGAATCCGACTTGCTGAACATCTCCTTCGGTCTCGACTACAAGGTCACCGACGCCATTACCGTCGGCGCCTTTGCCGGGTACGTTCTCGACAACGTCGACAGCTCTTTCAACAACGGTGAATCGGAGACCAATGGCTGGAACGTGGGGCCGTACGTTTCCATCGCCCTCGACGATATCTTCAGCGTCGACTTGAACGGCGGCGTGGTTATCAACGATATCGACAACACGCGTACAACACCCGGTGGCGCCGTCGTCACTGGATCGCAGGACTCCGATGGCTGGTTCGTCGGCGGTAACCTCAACGCGAACTACTGGTGGGACAAAATCGGGCTTGGCGGTCGAATCGGATTTGTCACGTCCGGCACCGATAACGACGCCTATACGGAAAGCAACGGTACGCGCATCGCCGGCACCGAGAGCAACCTGACGCAGTTTCAAGCGGGTCTGCAGGTAAGCTATTTCGTTGAAGATACCTTCGGTCCGGGCTCGGGGCTGGTTCCCTATATCAAGGTGGACTATAACAACGATGTCGAACGCGATGATATCGCGACCGCTGCCGGAACGCCGCAGCCGGCCAATGATGATGACGGCTTCGTGTTGGGCGCCGGTGTGAACCTGTTCATGGATGGCCCGTTCTCGGGCGGTATCAACGCCACCTACAATGTGGGCCGCGAGGACTACAACGCTTGGTCCGTGGGCGGAACGCTGTCTTTCCGCTTCTAGTACTTCTAGCACGCAACCCTCTCCTTGGTGAAAGAGAAGGCCCGTTGGCGACGACGGGCCTTTTTCTTCGTCGGCTTGCTGTCGTTGGCCGCTTGTTCCCCCTGGATCGTCGGGTATGGTTTTCGCGACCAGGCCGACAAACTGGCGCTCGACGCCGGCATGGTGAAAACCCGAATTCCGGCCGGCCAATTCGTTCTGACCGCTTACCACCGCCTTAGGGTCTGTTCCGGAATAAGTGA
>JAHCKI010000331.1 GCA_026125865.1 Rhodospirillales bacterium | reverse complement strand
CCATCCGCACCTCGACCCGGATCACGAAAATCGAACCGGCCGCGGCCGGCGGGCCAACTCCATTGCTGGCGGATTTGGACAGCGGCGACACCATCCCGGCCGATCTCGTCGTGATCGCCGCCGGTGTGCGGGCCAACATGAATTTCCTCAATGGAAGCGGCATCATGACCGATCAGGGTATTCTCGTCGACCGTCACCTCCGTACCAATCAAGCCAATATCTTCGCGGCCGGCGATGTGGCTCAAGGTCCCGATTTCTCGACGGGCGGTTCTTCGGTGCATGCCGTACAACCAACCGCGGCCGATCACGGCCGCATCGCTGCCGTCAACATGGCGGGCGGTGACGCCGCCTATATCGGCAGCCTGGTCATGAACGTGCTCGATACCCTGGGCCTCGTCTCGTGTTCGTTCGGGCTCTGGGAAGGTGTTGAGGGTGGCGAGCGTGCCGAGAGTGTCGATCCGGAGGCGTCGCGTTACATCAAACTGCAATTCGACGATGGCAAACTGGTGGGCGCCATTGCGGTGGGACGAACCGACGGCGTAGGGATGCTGCGGGGCTTGATTCAGACCGGCGTTCCGCTGGGACCATGGAAGGACAAATTGTTGGCCGATCCCAACCGCCTCGCCGAGGCCTATGTCGCCCGCGTCGGTCAATAGCGGAAAGCGGAATGAAGATCACGGTCAAGCTGTTCGCGCTCCTGGGGCGTTACCTTCCGCCCGGCGCCAAGGAGAGCACGGCGGAAATCGACATCGATGATGGGGCCACCTCCGCCGACGTCATCCGGCGTTTGAATCTTCCCGTTCACTATTGCCATCTGGTCTTGGTCAACGGCAATTTCGTGCCGCCCAGCGAGCGGGAAAGTTGCGTTCTGAAAGACGACGACGTCCTCGCCATCTGGCCTCCTGTCGCCGGCGGCTGACGATGCCGGATCGCGGACCGGCGGATACGGTTACCATCGACAAGGAAATGGCGATCACCCACCGGGACTTTTTCCGTATTCTGCCGGGTGTTTTCGAGGGCGAACCCTTTCGCACCGACGGCAATCGTATCGTGTTTGAGAAGGGCGGCCGCCGTCTGGAAATCGAGCTATCGCCCGAAGGTCAACGGCGGATTGCCTTGCTGACGCTTCCCGTCACACACGTTTGCCTCGCCTTCTTCGGCTATGGCGACGCCGAAATGAAATCCTTTCTATCGCGGTTCGATCGCTCGTTCCAGCGGGGCGGCGGATAATACCAACGGAATTACGAAGACAGCATATGTGTCTTTGAGAATTAAGGTGGAATTAAGGTGACATCATACCCATCATAGACAGCGAATTACAGTGACATCCTACGTAACATGGTAAGTTACGACAAATTACGGTGACAAAATTACGGTGACATCATACGCAATATTGACAGAATTACAGTAAAAATTACGGTGACATCATACGCAATATTGACAGAATTACAGTAAAAATTATAGCGACAGCAAACGTATTTAGACAGTTATAAAAAAGTATCGGCACTGTATTTGTTCAATAATGCCGTTTGATGTCAATACATCCAATATAATTCCGTATGATGTCACCGTATTTAAATATAATGCCATATGATGTCACCGTATTTAGAAATGGATATACTATCCCAGGAACTCCCTAACCTCTCAACCATCCCCTCATTTTTATCACGCGATTCCAATATGTTATACTGACACCGAAGGAATGGCCGTGGAGTTCTCGTAGACCTTCATGCTTGGTCCACTTCCAGTTTCAGGCGGCTTTACGTGCGCGGCAACAACGTGCAAGTCAGCATTCGCCTCTTCAAAATGCACACTGTGGCCAACGGAGCCAAAAATGAGGGGATTCCTGAGCCCTAACCTCCGATTGGGCGCCCGTCCTTTCGCGTGAATGTGCCGCCATCGGCCCGCTTGAGAACCTGCATGTCGATGTCCGAATAGAAGACATCGTCATCGCGTCGCCGGCTGCCGATCTCCAGATAGGTCGCCGTCCGGTCACTCTTATTAATCAGATGATGCCCATCCGGAACCCCGGCGGGAAAGCCGGCGCACATCCCCGGAGCAAGGACCGTTTCGCCGGCATCGGTCACCAGTGTCAGCGTTCCCGTGAGCACATAGATGAACTCGTCCTCATGGCTGTGCCAATGCCGCTGCGAGGATAGACAGTCGGGTGGCAACACGACGAGGTTGACGCCGAAATCGTTGAGGTCGAACGCATCGCCAAGCGCCCGCTTTCTCCGCTTCGCGCACGGCTCGTCGTACGGTTTGGGATAAGATGTCCCGATGCGCGGCGGCAGGCTTTCGGCGTCGCAGGCTGGGGATTTGCTGTCGGTCATCGGCATTCTCCGTCTTTGCGTGGGTTTTGAACGTGAAAAGGAGAAAGCCTTGTAACGGCGCGACCACAGTCAAGGAAATTTTTGTCGCTGTAGGGACTCGGGTTGCCCCACACCCCTACCTCGATCAGAAGACATCCCCAGAACACCCCGAGGAACTGCCCCCCCCAATGTGAGGCCCCCGCACCTTCGGATGGAGCGCGGCCTATTGACTCGGGAAGGCCTTTCAAGGCGCATTCCGCCTTGAAAAGCTGTCCGGACCAGCCTGTCCGCAAGGGTCTGAAAGTCAAGGGTCTTCGACCACAACGCGGCGCTCCGCGCCCTTGACTTTCAGACCCTTGTGGAGCACGCTTCATTTTCGCGCGGACCCCGGGTGGCGCTGAAATGCGTATAGTGTCACCGCAACTCCGCCCTTGTGGAGGACATCTCACTTGTCGCGCGAACCCGGGGTGGTGCCGAAATGAATATGGTTTCATCGGAACTCCATGGTCCGCGTTTCCGCGCACAAGGATTGAGACACCCTTGACGAGCGTACTGCATTGCGGTACGCTGTCGCGTGATCAAGAGCTTCGCCGATAAGCGCACCGCCGCGTTGTTCGCCGGCCAGGGAGTCAAGGGACTGGATTTCCGGGTCGGCGGGCGAGCACGGGCAAAGCTAATGATGCTTGACGCGGCGCAGTCACTG
>JAHCKI010000330.1 GCA_026125865.1 Rhodospirillales bacterium | reverse complement strand
CGGCAAGTCCACCTTTTGCCGGTGGGCTGCTCTCCAAATCATCCCGGGTTCCGCGGCATCGCATCCCGTGGAGGCACCAAAGGAATTCGATGAATCGACGCCGCTGGCGCTACGTGGCCGGCTGCCGCTGTTGGTGCCGTTGCGGGAAATGTGGACAGCAATGGACTGCGGCCGTGGGCGCCTGACGTGGAGCTGTGCGGAGCTGGAACAGGCGCTGGTCGCTTGGGTGGATCGGTCGCCACCGGCAGACCTGAACGGCGCCCTGCTTAGTGCTCATCTGGCAGCTGGCAGCGCTTTCCTGATGCTGGACGGCCTGGACGAGGTGCCTATCTCCGAGGTTCAAGATCCTATTACCGTTTATCCGCGGGCGTTGCTGCTAAGCGGCTTGGCGAGCGCCTTGCCCCGTTGGGAGAAAGCCGGCAACCGCATCCTTTTGACCAGCCGCCCCTACGGCGTCGACGAGGCCGGACTGCACTATCTGAACTTGCCAAGCGCCCCGCTGGAGCCGCTGCCGCGACCGCTGCAGGACCTGTTCGTCAAACGCTGGTTCCATACCCTCGGCAAGCGGGATCTCGCCGCTAAGCTGATCGCAACCCTCCGCGGTCGCGAAGACCTGGCGCCGCTAGCCGAAAACCCGATGTTGCTGACCGCACTGTGCGTCATCTATGGCAACGGCGGGCAACTACCCGAGGACCACTATCACCTCTACCAGCGCATCGTCGACAATGTGCTCCACCACCGCTACTCTGGAGACGCTCGCGAACGCGAGCCGATCAAGGCTCGACTAGAAGCCATAGCTCTTGGCATGCACACCGGTGGTGAGGGCGGCGCGATGCGCGATGCTCCGGCTGCAGAGGTTAGCCAAAGCGAAATAGATCGCCTGCTGCAGGTTTTCGCCGTGCTAAACCCCCACTACGAGAGCGGGCGCATTGAACCTCAGGGCCAAGGAAGTGATCCTCGGGGACGGGGAGCGCCGCCGCCGCTATATCCTGTGCCTGAACGAGGACGAGGCCGATCGCCAAAAATGGCGCCGGGCCGCGCTTCTGAAAACCCTCGAAGCCGAACTCAAGGGCTTGAAAAAGGATCACCCCAAGGCCGCCTGCCGGCTGCTCGCCTCCAAACGCTTTGGCCGCTATCTCAGCGTGGATGGCCATGGCCGCCCCTATATCGATCGTGACAAGGTCAAGAGGGCCGAGCATTTCGACGGCAAGTTCGTCCTCACCACCAACGATGATACCTTGTCGGTCGCCGACATCGCGCTTGGCTACAAGGGCATGTGGATCATCGAGAGCTGCTTCCGGCGGATGAAGACCACCGGCCTCGAAGTGCGGCCCATGTTCCACTGGATGCCCCACCGGATCACCGCCCACGTCAAGATCTGCGTGCTGGCGCTGATGATCCAGCGCGCCGCCGAGCTTCGCACCGAGATGACCTGGACCACCATCCACGCCGCTCTCGACCCCCTGAAAGCGGTCACCTACCGGACCGAAAAACAGGTAATTGTTCAGGCCACCCAACCCACCAAATCAGCCACGGCGATCCTGAAAAAGCTCAATATATCAAAGCCCAAGACAATACTCAGCGTAAGCTGACCCCGCAAACCCGCCCTTCTCACATAGAAACACGCCAACCAGCGTACCCCCGTAACGCGCTGAAAACATTAAGCGATTCCAACCCGTTTTCTAGCCATTTCAAACTCGGGTATGGGCTTCGTACGCTATCTCACTGACATGTGGTCGAACACTATGGCCCGAGGCGCAGCCCAAGTGCTGTAATTTCGCTCGCTGGGAACCGTGCGAGGGGCTGCGTGAAATTGCCGTCCCCACCGAGATGTCTCGTACGTGCGTTATCGGAGAGCTGCGCTCTTGAACTCATCTGCATCCGCTATTGATGAAAGGTCGGTTGCACCCATTTTCCGTGCGATCATGATCTTGAGGTTGGTCTTCATGCCGTTGTCCAAGTCCTGAGTCCTCCGGTAGAGACAAGAAAACCGACTATTTGCTCAACGCCCTTTCCGGTCTTGAGTTCGGTGAACACGAACGGGCGCGAACCGCGCATGCGCCGCGCATCCCGCTGCATGATCTCGAGATTGGCGCCCACAAGCGGGGCCAAGTCGGTCTTGTTGATGACGAGAAGATCTGAACGGGTGATGCCGGGGCCGCCCTTGCGCGGGATTTTGTCACCAGCAGCAACATCGATGACGTAGATCGTGATGTCGGCGAGTTCCGGCGAAAAGGTTGCCGCCAGGTTGTCGCCGCCCGATTCGATGAACAGTATTTCAAGTTCAGGGAAGCGTTGGATTAAGTCGTCGATAGCGGCGAGATTGATGGAAGCATCCTCGCGAATCGCCGTATGTGGACAACCTCCGGTTTCGACGCCGACTATGCGTTCCGGTGGTAGGGCTCCGGAGCGCGTAAGGAATTCGGCGTCCTCGCGAGTATAGATGTCATTGGTGATGGCGGCGACCGAGTACTCACCGCGTAGTTGCTTGCAAAGGGTGTCGACGAGGGCCGTTTTTCCCGATCCGACGGGGCCGCCTATTCCTACGCGCAGCGGTCCAGTCATGATCGAAATAGCCTAGTGTACTGTGTTTCGTGACGCATTGATGTCCAGTCCACGACGGGTGTCGCCGAGCCAAAGTTTTCCGGAGAACAAGACAATGCCAAATCAACCGTGTCCGACACGGCCGTTTCAAGGATGGCCACGACTCGTTGGCCGTCGGTTTGCCCGAGAGGTATGAGCCGAACACCGGCTGAAACAAGATTGGCGGCAAAAGCATGAACGAAGGCCGTCAGCGCGGATCGCAACGGCACGCGGGCGACGGCAGTGACCATCGCCACGGCAACGGCGTATCGCGGTTGCCGGCCGATTGTCTTGAGCACCGATGTCCAGGGACGAAGCTCGAGCTGTAACCATGCAGCGCGCACCGTAGAGATAAAGGCAAGTCCCTGGTTGCGACTCTCCAAAGCCAATTCGGACGTCCCCATCAGAGCGTCGGCCCGTTCCGCGATACGCGCAAATGCTTCCTCATCCTCGTCGATCACCGCCTCCCAGGCAAATCGGAACAAGCC
>JAHCKI010000033.1 GCA_026125865.1 Rhodospirillales bacterium | reverse complement strand
GATTGATCAACTAAGATTATCGTATGAGCAGGATAGACGCGGTCTTTCCGGCACGCGGTACGATCGGATGTCTCGGGAGGGCGCATAAGCGCCAAGAACGCAATGAACCCGGTTGTGACGACAATCAAACCGACCCCAATAGCAATCCAAAAGCTATCAGGGCGTTCACCGCGGGCCATTGATTTTCTCCCGTAAATGGCACCAAGTTTCTATGCCAGCGCCAGGCAATTGTGGCATTCAACAACTCATCATTTCAAGCTACAGGGCGCATGTGCCCTAAACGCGCCTGCCGTGCAGTTTCCTCTCCCGAGCTGCGCTCCTTTTCAGCAAGCCGATCGAGTTGAGCGTCAACCTCCGTTGCACGATCATTCAGCCATTCCTGAGCCTTTTCTAGTTCGACGATGTTGCTTTGGATGCGGTCGGAAAGCTTTTTCGCCGCTTCAGAACAATTCGCGAGATCGAAATCCATATTGCTCAGGTGGATCTTTTCTGCGAAATACGATGGTGCTTGAGCGTCATGACCTAGTTTTGCCCGGTTTGCGCGACGTGCACGTTGGTTGGCGCTTCTATACGTTGTCAGAAGTCGTTCTTCCTGCTCGGAAATGCTTTTGGTTGCGCTAGTCGCCATCTCAGCGCGTCGACGCAACCATTCGATAGCTGATGCTATATCCCGCCGTGCTTGATTGTGGATTCCTATTTGATCCTGCAGCCAAAGACGATAGCAAGCGTGCATGAAATTGATTCTTTGCCGCAGCTTAGTCTGTTCCGCCATTCTTTGATCAAACGCTTTTCGCTCTCGCCGCCAAACGCTTCCATAGCCGGGGAACCTGTCAGCTATGCGGCAGTATCCTTCGTACAAACCGATAGAAAAGGCAATAAAACCAATCCCAAGAAGTACAACGGCTATAATAGAGTCGAATCCTAATGGATTTGAAAACATGTGAGTGACAATATCTTTTGGTGAGACGCTCATTATATCAATGCTGCTCAGCAATCCCCCGCTATTCACTATTTCGGATATTCTGCGTTCAACGCCATCTCGGAAATGTGCGACAAATAGATTCAAAAATAGGCCGAATGTGAAAATCACCGTTAGAGCGGCCCCTCCCATAATCCTATAATTCCGCTCAGGATGAAAAACATATCGCAACCCCACCAATCCGGCGAAAACGCCTGTAACTACGTTGAATAGACTGATGCCAAATGCTACTGCCATGCCTCCTAGTAAGCCAGTTGTCATTGCTTTCATAAACAAAATCGCATTTATAGCGCTTTCAACAATAATAACTGTAAGTAAAATAACGAGCGTCTTATAAACAGATTTTGAAATATCCGGTGAGCGCCCCTTCAAAACGTCGGAAAAATCTCTCTTGAACTTGTCCAATTCTCGCGCCGCATTGAGGTGGTCCTGCTGTGCATCAACAATAAACTCGTTTTCTTCTCCCATGATGCGTTTTTCAGCGGCTTCGATCTCTTTCTTGATAGTATCACATCGTGCTGCAATTGGCGAAATCTGAACAAAATATTGGGAAATGGCGCTGCGGCACTCAGAATACCAACCTGCGATCGCTTGACGGAGCTGCCGACTTTCATCGCTAATATGTATCTCGCGGTCAGCGCGATGGCTCCCGTCAGCGGGGGGCTCTCCCTTTGAACCATCTCGTCTTCCAATCCACTTAGTGTACCAACGGGAGAAATTAAGACCGGTTTTTTTCTTTCCGCCGATATTCAGGAGGTTTTTAAATTCGATGCGAGTTTCAAAACCGGTCAGTTTTGATTTATAACCAACCTGTAAATCAATGTTTGCGTTGTCGTCTGCCATTGTATTTTCCCCCTACTCCAGTCCTCTTTCAAATTTCAGTCACTTCTACGTTTGAAAAGAAATCGAATACAGTCTCTGGTAAATTCCCGCGCTTGGTGACTTCCGCGTCCAGACGAATGCGATGAGGAGCAGCAGAACAACTTTGAACGGACCTACTAACGCAAGAAGATGATCCAGCCGCAACATTTGATGGTATTCTTTTCCAAAACTATGCCAACCTCTAAATAAATACGACAAAAGGGAGAAAGCTATGGTGAGACGCATACCACCAGCACGAAAAAAAGCGAACCTCCGCAAGATCGAAGCACAGGCGGAGAAGCTAGAATTCGAAAACGCTGTTCGAAAGCGGGAATAGAGCAAGGCAGAAGAAGTGCTCGGCATCCTCGGCCACCGACTGACCGAAGTCCGTAAAGCACCGAACAACATTCCTCGTCGCACCGGCCCCCTCCTTGCCGACAAGACCCTTCCATTAGAGGAAGTGAAGATGATTTTAGAAAAAGAAATTCGTTATGTATACCCCGACTCGGTGATGACCCGAAAAAAAGAAAAGGTTTGTTGACAAGGCGTGGCGAATCGATTCTTGAGGTATCCATGATTCGCCCTGGATTTTTACCTGCGAAAGAACGGCGCGCCCTGGTTAAGGTTGCGCGGAACGGGCTTTGCGAACACCGCGTGGCGCGGCGGGCGAATGCGATTGTTCTTCTGAACGACGGTTGGAGCTGCGAGGCCGTTGCCAAGGCATTGCTGGTGGATGACGACACGGTACGGGGTTGGTATCGGAGCTACGAGAGCGGCGGCCTGGAAGAGCTGGAGCGATTTGGCCATGAAGGCAGTTCGTGCCGTCTGACGGAAGAAGAGCAGGCGGACCTGACGTCGTGGGTCACGGCGACATTGCCATGCGACAGCAAGAGCATCGGGGCGTGGATCGAGGAACGGTTCGGCCTGAGCTATAGCCATGCCGGCTTGATCGCGTTGCTGCATCGGCTGGGGTTGGAGTACCGCAAGCCGAAAGCGGTGTCGAGCAAGCTGGACGAGGCCGAGCAACAGGACTTCATCAAGGATTACAACGCTCTGTTGAACGGGCTCGGCGACGACGAAGCAGTAATGTTCGCCGACGCGGTCCATCCGACCCATGGCGCGCGACCGGTGGGCTGTTGGGCGCCAAAGGAGACCAAGGTCGCCGTCGATCAGACCAGTGGACGCCAGCGCCTGAACATTCACGGCGCCATCGACCTCGAGACCGGCAAGACCCGGATGCTTGACGTGCTGACGGTCAATGCCATGAGCACGATCGCGCTTCTGATGGCCATCGAAGCCCAGTATCCGACGATGCGGCTGATCCACGTGTTCGTGGACAACGCCCGCTACCACAACGCCAAAATCGTGCGGGAATGGCTGGCCGAGGAGGGGCGACGGATCAAACTCCATTTCGTCCCATCATATTGTCCGCACCTGAACCCCATCGAACGCCTGTGGGGGCTCATGCACAAAACCCTCACCCACAATCGATGTTACGCCACGTTCGATGAATTCCGCGACGCCATGCTGGGCTTCCTGAAGGAAGAAGTGCCCAGAAACTGGAGCACGCTATGCGACAACGTCTCCGACAACTTCCGCGTCATCTCGCCCAAGGATTTTCGGATCGTCGCGTGAACGGGGTATACTATCCAAACTTTGTGAGGAACAGTGCCTCGCTGATCCGCGAGATCCTGTTTCCGAAAGAGAAACTAACGCCCAGTGATTGGGCCGATCAACACCGAATTATAGCCGCCGGCACCTCCCCCGAACCCGGCCCCTGGTCTACTGACCGAACCCCCTACCTACGAGAGGTGATGGATACGCTCCTCGATCCCAACGTTTAGGAGATTGATCTCGTCTTTGGGTCCCAATCAGGCAGGGCAGAGGCCCTAAACAGCATCCTCCCATACCTCATAGCACAAATGCCGGATACAGTCATCGTCGTTTGGCTGAATAGAGAGGATTGCCGTATTTTCTCCCCCAATTCGGGAATTTTCGTTTGCGGGTAATTTGTCCATAATGGACATCGCGTTTGTGGAGGTGTAACGCGCTGAACGTTGGGGCAGATACAGGACGGATTGCGGACCATGGATGTGAACAGGATTCGGGAATTGCGGGAGGGGCGGGGTTGGACCATGGAGGAGTTGGCGGTTCGGGTTGCGCCGCCGACCACGGCGTCGCAGATCAGCAAGCTGGAAAAAGGGCGGCGCAAGCTGACCTACGAGTGGATGCAGAAGCTGGCGCTCACTCTGGGGTGCTATCCCCAGGACTTGGTGGATCAGGACACCGAAACGCTTTCGTATCAAGAACAACAATTGCTTGCGACCTTTCGCGGTCTTTCCGACGTGCAGCAGGAAGCGTTCCTGCACGCGGCCTCCGCCTTGGCCACCCCGCGACCGGGCAAGGGCAAATCCTGAAGGGCCTTGTCGTGAACGGCAACCATAGATAGTAAAATAAACAGAAACACATTTTTAAATTGCATCAAATGTCCGAAATGGACATAATGGGTTCGTGACGAAGGGAGAACCCGATGATGCTTACGCCGGCCACTGCTCTACAACCTGACGACGTCAGCCCGCACGATCTCGAGGCGCAAGCGCTCCTCGACGACCATTGGGACATCGCGGTTCGTCTGCCCAATCTGATCCGTGGCGCCGCCCGGTCCCGCCGCCTCGCCGAGCAGCACAAATTCGCCGCCTGGCAGTTCATTCGCGCCGCCAAGTCCGCCCGCGAAATCGGCGACCGCTTCAATCACCGCGATAACTTGAGCGACGCCAGCGAGGCCATCCGCAGGGCCTCCGAATGCGATAGCTACGCCCGCCGCTGCGAACGCGAAGCCAACGCCATCGCCATCGCCTCGGGATTTCTCAGCTAATTTTCCGGTTGGGACGTTGCTGCCAGTTTCTGAAAGCGTTTGAGCATGGCCATCATACCCAGCTGACGCTCCGTGGCGAGGGCGCCGAGCCGAAAGCGGCGAACGTCATCGAGGGTGCGGGAGAGCAATTCGGCACGGGTCAAGCCGCTGAACGACTCGGTCATGATGGCGGCGATGCCGTTGACCACGAGCGCGTCGCTACGGCCGTGAAAGACGTGCCGATCCCCTTCGACCGCATGCACGATCCATACCTTGGCCATGCAGCCATGCAATAGATTGGCGTCCGTTTTCCACGCGGCCGGAAACGGTTCGGACTGCCGCCGCCTTCCCAGCTCGATGATGGAACGGAGCCTGGCGTCGTCATCGTCGATGACATCCAGCGCCGACACATGCGTCTCGTAGGCGGTGCGGGTGCCCATCTCAGATAAGGACCTTTCGCGCCCGTCGCACCGCCGCCGCCAGGGCGTCGATGTCGGCGCGATTGGTGTAAACGCCGATGGAAGCGCGAACGGCGCCGTCGATACCGAGGCGCCTCATCAGCGGTTCGGCGCAATGTTGTCCGGCGCGGACGGCGACCCCGGCGCGGTCGAGAACAACGGCCAAATCCAGCGGATGGACGCCGTCCATGGTGAACGACAGAATGGGCGCCTTCTCCGGCGCCGATCCAAGGATGCGTACCCCGTCGATGTCCTCGAGGGCCGCGGTCGCGTGGGTCAGCAGACTCCGCTCATGGTCGGCGATGCGCCCGATTCCGATGGCCGTGAGGTAGCGCAGGGCCGCGGCCAGCCCGATCGCCTGCACGAACGGCGGGGTGCCCGCTTCGAACCGGTGCGGCGGGTCCTTGAAGGTGACCATATCGAAGGAAACCCTTTCGATCATCTCGCCGCCACCCTGGTAGGGCGGCATCGCTGCAAGCAGGTTGCCTTTGCCGAACAGCACGCCCACGCCGGTCGGTCCATACAGTTTGTGGCCGGTGAAGACGTAGAAATCCGCGTCCAGGTCGCGCACGTCCACGGCTTGGTGCACGATGGCTTGCGATCCATCGACCAGCACCACGGCGCCGTGGTCGTGCGCCAACCGAACGATGTCGCGAACGGGCGTGACGGCGCCGAGCACATTGGAGCAATGGGTGACGGCCACCAGGCGCGTCCGATCGCTGAGCAACGCCGCGAGGTTTTCGATGTGGATGATGCCGCGATCATCCACGGGGGCGACGCGAAGCACGATTCCATGTCGGTCCCGCAGCATGAGCCACGGCACGATATTGGCGTGGTGTTCCATCTCCGTGACGACCACTTCGTCGCCGGCGCGAAGGGCCGAACGGCCATAGCTGGCGGCGACGAGATTGATGGCTTCGGTGGCGTTGCGGGTGAAGACGATTTCGTCGGCGCTTTGTGCGTTGATGAAAAGGGCGATGTCGTTCCGCGCCGTCTCGTAGGCTTCCGTCGCCCGGTGCCCGAAATGGTGGACCGCCCGATGCACGTTGCCGTATCCGTGTTCGTAGGCGTCGCGGATCGCCGCGATCACCGCACGCGGTTTTTGCGCACTGGCGGCGGTATCGAGATAGACCGGCGGCCGGCCGTGAACCATCTCGTCCAAAAAAGGGAAATCGTCGCGCACCCGCGCCACGTCCAAGGGTTCCGCGTGACTTGCCATTTGCTTCAATCTGATCGCACTGTGCTCTATTTTGCAAGCGCGGCGGCAGCTTGGGAGCAATGGGAGCAACCGGAATGGCGTACAAGTCTCTTCGCGACTTCATGTCCCGTCTTGAAGGGGAGGGGAGGCTGGCGCGCGTTTCCGAACCGGTCACGCCGGTGCTCGAATTGACGGAGATCCAAACCCGCCTCCTCGCCGAGGGCGGCCCGGCGGTGCTGTTTGAGAATGTCCGAACCGGCGATGGTAAGCCTTACGGCATGCCGGTGCTGGTCAACCTGTTCGGTACCGTCGAGCGGGTTGCCTGGGGAATGAACAGGACGCCGTCACAGCTCCGCGAGGTGGGCGAGATGTTGGCGTTCCTGCGGCAGCCGGAGCCACCGGGCGGCTTCCGCGAGGCGCTGGACATGCTTCCCATGGTCAAGACGGTGATGGCCATGAAGCCGAAGAGCGTTTCGCGCGCGCCGTGTCAGGAGGTGGTGCTCACCGGCGGCGACATCGATCTCGGCCGCCTGCCCATCCAAAGTTGCTGGCCCGGCGAGCCGGCGCCGCTGATCACCTGGCCACTGGTGGTGACCAGGGGGCCGGGCACCAGCCGTGAGGACGGCTTCAATCTCGGCATCTACCGGATGCAGGTCCTCGAGCGCGACCGGACCATCATGCGCTGGCTGAAGCATCGCGGCGGTGCCCAGCAGCATCGCCGCTGGAAGGAGGAGCGGCAGGCGCCCCTGCCGGCGGCCGCCGTCCTGGGCGCCGATCCGGGCACGACGATCGCTGCGGTGACGCCGGTGCCGGAGACCATGTCGGAGTATCAGTTCGCCGGCCTCCTGCGCGGCCAAAGGGTCGAGCTCGTCGACTGCGTCAGCCAGCCGCTCAAGGTGCCGGCGACCGCCGAGATCGTCATCGAAGGCGAGGTCGGCCTCGACGAGACCGCCGACGAGGGTCCCTATGGTGATCACACCGGCTACTACAACTCGGTCGAGCCCTTTCCCGTCTTTCGCGTCACCGCCATCACCATGCGTCGTGATCCGATCTACCACTCCACCTTCACCGGCCGCCCGCCGGACGAGCCTTCCGTGCTCGGTGAGGCGCTGAACGACGTCTTCGTGCCGCTTCTGCAGCAGCAGTTCCCCGAGATCGTCGATTTCTGGCTGCCGCCCGAGGGCTGCTCCTATCGCGTCGCCGTCGTGTCGATGAAGAAGGCCTATCCCGGCCACGCCAAGCGCATGATGATGGGCGTCTGGTCCTATCTGCGGCAGTTCATGTACACGAAGTGGGTCATCGTCGTGGACGACGACATCGATGCGCGCGACTGGAAGGACGTGATGTGGGCGATGGCGACGCGCATGGACCCGGCGCGCGACGTCACCCTCGTCGAGAACACGCCGATCGACTATCTCGATTTCGCCTCGCCGGTTTCCGGCCTCGGCTCCAAGATCGGCCTCGACGCCACCAACAAATGGCCCGGCGAAACCAGCCGCGAATGGGGCCGCCAGATCCGCATGAGCGACGCGGTGGTGAAGAAGGTCGACGCAATGTGGACGGAGTTGGGTCTGCCGGGCAGCGGCAAGGCGATCTGGAAGTAGAGGGCCCCCAACCCGGTTCGACTCGACTTTTCTCGATATTCCTCGACGTCGCAGCGGCGGCCGCGCCTGCAGGATTTCAACAAATTTCAACATCGGGGCCGCCACAGGCCCCTGCCGGCGCATGCCGACAGGCCAAAATCCCGAGCCGCCGAACCGGGTCGGTTTCACGGAACCCGAGGAAAATCGAATGCGTGCGGCGCGCCGATTTTTTTTCTCTTCGGTTCCCCGCCTCCTGTTCCGTTGTCTTCGGTTCGATCGGTCTGATCCCTAGCCGGTCGGCATGAAGGGGTTGGCGGGTGAACCATGGGTCGCGCTACGTCTCTCTTTCGCCGAGAAGAAATGTTCTTCTATTGTTCTTGACATCGCGCGTCAATGACTATATTCACAATTATCCCTTTGAGATAGCCAATCCTGAAACAATCCGCCGCAGGGGTGTGCAGAGAATGGGCTGTTTACGGGCGATTCGGATAGATGCCGCTGCTACGTTAAAGATGGATTGTTTCCTATCCGTCAGTATGGCAGCCAAATGGGGAAGGATTGCCCCCATGGCGGATGCTGGAAAAGACGCGGAAATCGAGATTACGCGGGAGATGGTTGCGGCGGCGGCTGATGTCTTGGTTGGCGCCTACGGCGAGCCCGGACAGCCGCGATGGAAACACGAGCGCACGGCCGAAGAAGCGCTCATAGCGGCTTTACAAATCGCAGATAGCCGGGCGAGTACAGGCCGTACACGCGCCAAATGAGATTTTCCATGCGGTCGATGATGCGCTGCATCTCTGGTCCTTTGATTTCGCGCCGCGCCATTACCAGGTGTGCGTCCGAAATCTCGTCGAAAAAGACGCGCCCGCTATCTTTGTGGGTCATCCAGAAGCCATGAACATATTTGTTACGTTCATCGTTCAGGGCTTTGAATTCGTCAATGATTGCATCGTAATCGCCGCTTTTTGTGCGATTGATGCGCGACCTTTCAAGCAGCGCCCGCATCACATCAATGCGCGCCTTCTGATTCACGATCGAGCGAAAAATCTTGCGCGCCGCGTCGCGGTCAGCGCCCGCAAGATCGCCGAGAACCGCAATCATCACATCCTCGACATGCGGCCACAGCGACGCGATCTCGCCAAGCAATTGCGAAAAGACTGGATTGGTGATTGCGTTGCAGTAACCGCCGTCTGGATGTGGGTCGGATGGGCCCAAGATGGTTTGTTCGGGCGCGCGCTTTGGCTTTTTGCTGCGAGGCGTATTCATGGGTAAGACCGGAAAGTCAGATCCAAAACAGAATCCCAAGTTTCAGCAGCTAGTGCAAAAGCTGCTCAAGACGCCGCCGAAACCCAGAAAGCCGAAGAAGAAAGGCGCGCAGTCATGAGCTTCGTGCAGAGAGAGATTGACCGCATTGCCAGCGCGCTTCGGGAATCGCGTCCTGATGCGGAGCGCCAGCAGCTGTATGCGGCCCAGCAGGCTCTAGCTTGGGCGCTAGAGCCTACTGGATTCGCGAGTCCTTTCTCTATGATCTTCGACTTACCGAAAGGGCCGCCTACGGACACTCCGGGAGATAGAGAAGATTGTTCTCATCTTCCCCGTCCGCCTGAGTCTTGAGATATTTATGCCCATACCGACTCGTGGCGATGATGAGCCAGACACTTTTCCCGCCGACACTGGTGTAGAAGCGCCATCGACCGTCTTCCATTCCAGCGATGGCCACTTCCTGAGGGAGCTTCCAGGGCCCATCGCTGGCGCGCCCGCCGATGTTGACTATCCGCTCATGCGGATTGGGTCGGTCTTGTTTGTTTACGCACGAAACTTGGTGGTCAGACATTAGGTCAAGTTCCTCTAATCGCCGCGACTGTCTGTCGGGCGTGTTAAGGAGACCGCTTGACCGCTGAGTCCGATAGAGCCAATATGACTCCGCAAGACGACCTGAGTCCCGCGCGATCTCCAGAGTTTTGCGGGACCAATGAAGGGCCGGGGCACCACCCCCGGCCTTTTTCATTGGCGTCAATGTTCCATTAAGCACAACCGCAGCGATTCATGCAAGTGGTTGTTGCGTGGAGACAAAAAGTCTCCACCTATAGAGCACCGTGGCAGGAACACGGTGCTCTCAGGGGCGCTTGGTCCAGCCCCAAATCCAGAAATCGGCCTGGCGCTTGGTGACGCGCTTACGCGCCGGCTCGCCCCTGACTAACCCGCCAATAGGTCAATCGCTTGCCTGAAATGCCTTTCAAGGCGATGGCGCAGCGCTCCCAATCCGAGAAGCCCTAGCCGCTGCGGTGGTTGTGTCGGAAATCAAATTCGTAGAGGTAGCGCTGCAAGAGCTTTTGCTTGCAGTGCCGATAGACTCCTTTCATATCGCGCTAGAACACGGCGCGAGCGAGAGGCCTACCTCGAAGATTACAAAAGATGGATCGATAGCGAAGAGGGACAAAGGGTTCTGCGACGCCACCGAACAGACCTTCAAAATCGGATCGCACCGTCCGAGAGTTTCATCTGGAAAAAGCTGCAAAGCGACGGCAAAACGTATCGCGGCAGTCCCGTCAGAAACAACGGCCTTTCCGGGAAAAACAAACGCTACTGCCAGTATGACCGAGGTGGAGGCGGGCGCCACCGGGCGCAAATCGAAGTCTTCGACCAATTCGGTAAACACCTCATGGCCATCGATGCCGTGACGGGAGAATGGATCCACGGAGAAGACCCGCGCAAAGACATCGACAGACGCCATCTCTGGCTGGAAACCCATGATCGCAACTTTGGATAAGCGTTTGCTCGACGCGGCCGCCGATGTGGGCGTGCAGATCACGTATCGCGCACGCTATCGCAGCTTCGGCATTGGGCGCGTGCCCCCAAGGCGACACGCCGTCGTCGGTTCATCCTTACGAGCTCGGATGCTGGTGGCACATGAGCTTTTGCCCTTGGACCGGCAATGCGCTGCCCGAACCGCTCATTGAGGCGTTTTTCCGAGTCGCGGAGACGGAATTCGGGATCGACAGTCCCTGTCTTGCCGAGGATGAGCCGAAGCTTCCCGACGAAATGCGCTCGGATGCGTGGTGGCGCCGGCGAAGCGAAGCGGAACTGGCGGCGCTCAACGTGCCCACTGGCGAGCCCCCGGAGCCCGGACCGACGCCGAATTGGGCCTACATTCTCGATCTCGACCCTCGGTACAGGCCATACGCTCCGCTTCCGCTCGAAGCGATCGGCAATAATGAATATCTCCCGCCGGGATATCGGCGCTCCGCTGGAATGATGCCGCATATCTGCGACCTCACGCTCTCGTTCTACGCTCCGAGCATCATGGCCACGTATCTGCCTTGGACGCGCGAGTTCGGCATTCGCGTGGTGGACCCTGCGCAACCCTTGGACTACCAGCCGCTGCGTATTCGCCCGATCCGGTTCTGCCCCGAATGCGGCGCGGCACTGCCGTCCTCGTTGCGAGACGAATGGACGAAGCGACTACGCCAATTTCGGTACGAGTCTGGACCCTACGACCCCGAGATCGATGCGGCACCGCCACTCCGCACGCCCGCCTATTACTGCTTCGACAATTGGTGGCGCGACGAGGGATTGTGAGACGGATCGCGGCGGCGCCGCGAATCGCCACTTGCCCCATCAATGGCCATTCGCGCCGCGCCACGCGGTGATCGCGGCGCGGACATCCGGGCGGGCGTGAAAATCCTCGAGGTGGCGCAGCTGGAAGTCGCCCGGCGCCGACATCACCGCGGCCGCCAGCCTGGCGATGAAGGCAACGCCCTCGCGCCCATACTGCGCGACCTCCTCTGCATCGAGCGCGAGATCGATCTCGTAAAGGCCGACCGTGCCGCAGACGACCGAGAGGAAGCGCGCCGAACCGTCGGCGTAGAGCATCCAGCTCCAGGGCTCTTCGGCTTCCACCTTCACCGCCTGCCGCCTTTCCCGGAAAAGAAATTTCATATTTTGCATAACGCCTTAGCCATTCCGGCGGGCGCAAGGAGCGAAAGGCGGTTGCGCCGGCGCGGCGGCGCCGCCGCAACCATCGGCAGCAGCGAATGAAATTTCGGCCGCGCTGCAGCGCCGACTCGTATTGCCGCGTTCTTAACCTTACCTCGCGCGGCGAAAGACTCAGACCGTTCACTCATTCGCGTCACGTCCCGCTAAACCTTTTGCCCCACTCTCGGCGCCATGCCGACAGCATTCGTCACGGGCGCAACGGGGTTTCTCGGCCTCAACCTGGTCGAGCAGCTGTCCGAGCGCGGCTGGATCGTGGTGGCCTATCACCGGCCCACATCCAACACCCGCCGCCTTTCCCAATTCCCGGTCCGCCTGATCGAGGGCGACATCGCCGATTTCGATGCGGTGGCCAATGCGGTGCCGCAAGGCGTGGATGCCATCTTCCATCTCGCCGCCAACACCTCGACCTGGTCGCGGCAGCGCCACGAGCAGGCGCGCACCAATATCGAGGGCACCAAGGCGGTGATCGCCGCGGCGCGCGCCAAGGCGGCGAAGCGGCTGGTGCATGTCTCGAGCTGGTTCGTCTACGGGCTCGAGCACGCCACCATCCACGAATCCACCTCGCAGATGGGCCAGTTCTCGCGCGTGCATTACGTGCGGACGAAGGCCCTGGCCGAGCAGGAAGTGAAGCGCGCGGCGGCGGAGGATCTGCCGGCCGTGATTTTGAACCCCGCGCATATTCTCGGCCGCTACGACGACCGCGGCTGGGGCCGGCTTTTTGCGCTGGTGGCGAGCCGGCGCCTCGGCGGCATTCCGCCCGGCAGCGGCAGCTTCTGCCACGCCGAGGCGGTGGCGCGCGCCATCATCGCCGCCGCCGATCGCGGGCGGGTCGGCCACAATTATCTGCTCGGCGGCTGCGACGCGACCTTCGCCGAAGTGGTGCGCTTCATCGGCGTGCTGTCGCGCCAGCCGGTGCCGCGCCGCACCCTTTCGCCCTTCGCGGTGCGCCTGAGCGCCCGGCTGAAGGCGATCGCCGCCGGCGTGACCGGCCGCGAGCCGAGCCTCACCCCGCATGCCGCGGACCTGATGCTGGCCCATCCGCGCATCGTCTCCACCAAGGCGCGCGACGAACTCGGCTATCAGCCGGCCTCGCTGCGCCTGATGCTCGACGATTCCTATCGCTGGCTGAAGGGCGAGGGCTATCTCGCCGCGGCCGAAACCGCCCGGCCGGCACC
>JAHCKI010000329.1 GCA_026125865.1 Rhodospirillales bacterium | reverse complement strand
GCCTCCTGGTCGCCGACGACGCCACCCTGGCCCGTATTCTCGTCGGCGGCTCGCGCCGTGTCGCCGTCCATTGCGAGGACGAACAGCGCCTCAAGGAACGATTCACGATCGTCGAGGGCGGCGCCGATCCCGCCATGCATCCGGAATGGCGCGATGCGGAAACGGCGCTGTCCGCGACGCGGCGGCTGCTGGCGCTGGCCAAGGGCGCCAAGCGGCCGGTGCATGTCCTGCACGTCACCACCGCGGAGGAAATGACGCTGCTGCGGGACCACCATGACATCGCCACTGTCGAAGTCACACCGCAGCACCTCACCCTCGAAGCGCCGCACTGTTACGAGGCGTTGGACCAATACGCCCAAATGAATCCGCCCATCCGCGACGGGCGTCATCGCGAGGCGCTATGGGCGGCGCTCGCCGGTGGTCTCGTCGACTGTATCGGCTCCGATCACGCGCCGCACACCCGCGCGGAGAAGAACCAACCCTACCCCAAGAGCCCATCCGGAATGCCTGGTGTTCAGACCCTGGTGCCGGTCATGCTCGATCACGTCGCCAAGGGGCGCCTGACCCTGGAACGTTTTGTCGACCTCACCAGCGCCGGTCCCGCTCGCGTCTATGGCATCGCCGGACGCGGCCGCATCGCGCTGGGATACGTCGCCGATTTCACTATCGTCGATCTCAAGGCTCGGCGCATGATCACCAACCAGTGGGTGGTCAGCCGCTGCGGCTGGACGCCGTTCGACGGCCTGACCGTTACCGGCTGGCCGGTGATGACCATGGTCCGCGGGCATGTGGTCATGCGCGATGGGGGCTTGATCGGGAATCCCGCCGGCGAAGCGGTCCGTTTCTTGGAATGCTTGTAAAGAACGAGCCCAAGCTGCCGGCCGGCAAGTTGCGATCGGTCATCACCTACCTGGAAATGACGGCGCCACCGTGGGCTGACGGCCCGCCGCCATCCATGACATCTCGGCACCCCGACATTTCGATCGAACTCCTCGCACGTGTATCCGTTGATCATTATCGTGATCTCTATCGGCGGGTGGGGGAGCCGTGGTTGTGGTGGGAGCAATTGTTGATCGCCGATGATGTGCTGGCGGCAAAGCTGCGCGACCCTGCGGTCGATGTGCGCGTGTTTCACGACGGTGGCGGCGACCTGGTCGGCTATTCGGAGTTGGACCGAAGGCAAGCAGACAGCGTGGAGATCGTGTTCTTCGGACTGGTGCCGGCCGCCATAGGCCGGGGGCTGGGTCGCCATCTGTTGGGCGTGATATTGGCCGCGGCCTGGCAAGATCGGCCGCGGCGAGTGTGGCTCCATACCTGCTCCGAGGATCACCCGAAAGCACTGGCGTTCTACCAGGCGGCGGGGTTTCGTCCGTACCGGCAGGAGCGGGTCGTGATCGACGATCCACGAACCACGGGGCTGCTGCCGGTCCATGTGGCGCCGCATGTTCCACTCTCACTCGCGAACAATATCTCCGACCGTTGTTAGCTATCTCTGCAGCGCGACGTGACGCGTGAGATGGCGTTCCAGAACTTGGTACGCCTGGGTGAAGATGAAGGTCAGCAGCAGGTAGAGCAGGCCTGCGGCGAGGAAGATCTCAACGGGCATGTAGGTTCGCGCGATGATGGTCCGCGCCATGCCGGTAAGATCCAGCAGCGTGATGGTGCTGGCCAGCGCACTGCCCTTGAGCATGAGGATGATTTCATTGCCGTAGGCCGGTAGGGCGATGCGGAAGGCTTGCGGCAGAATGATGCGGCGATAGGCGAGCGCGTGGGTCATGCCGCAGGCACGCGCCGCTTCGATTTGCCCCGACGGCACCGCTTCGATCGCCCCGCGAAAGATTTCCGCGGTGTAGGCGCCGGTGTTCAGGGCGAAAGCGATGATGGCGCACCAGTAAGGCTCGCGCAGAATGGGCCAAAGGGCACTCGTCCGCACCGTCTCGAATTGGCTGAGTCCGTAGTAGACGAGGAAGATCTGCACCAGGAGCGGCGTGCCGCGAAAGAAGAAGATGTAGCCGTACGCGGGGCCGCGCAGCCACCACATCCGTGAGACCCGGGCGAGGGCGGTCGGTACCGCCAGGATGAAACCGACGAACACCGACAGCACCACCAGTTCGACGGTCAAGCCGACGCCCTGCAAAAGCTTCGGGATGTTATCCGCGATGACCTCGAAATTCACGGCGTCCGTCCCCTATGCGCCCGCCTGCCGCAGACCCTTGGACGCCGACCTCTCGGCGCGGCCGATGAGTGCCATCGCCAAGACGGTCATCAGCAGATACAGGAAGGCGGCAGCGAGATAGAACGTGAATGGCTCGCGGGTAAAGCCGACCGCGATCGTGGATTTACGCATCAATTCATCAAGGCCGATGACGGACACGAGCGACGTATCCTTCAGCAGCACCAGGAACAGGTTCCCCAGCCCCGGCAACGCGATGCGCCACACCTGCGGCAGAACGATACGGCGGAAAGTCAGTGCCCGGCCCATGCCGTGGGCTTGGGCCGCCTCGATTTGTCCCTTGGGAATGGCGAGGATCGCGCCGCGAAACACCTCCGTGGCGTAGGCCCCGAAGGTGAGCCCGAGGGCAATGACACCGGCGGTGAAAGGCCCCATTTCGACGAATTCATCGTGCCCGAACCATCCGGCAAGCGCGGTCAGCAGGCCCGAAGACCCGAAATAGATGACCAGCACCACCAGAAGCTCCGGCAGGCCGCGGACCACGGTCGTATAGGTGCCGGCGATGGTTCTGAGAACCACGAAATGGGACAATTTTGCCGCCGCCCCGGCCAGCCCCAGAACCAGACCAACTGTGAGGGCGCCGAATGCGAGGGCAAGCGTCACGGCGGCGCCCAGCAACAGTTGGTTGCCGAAGCCCTGAAAATCGATCACGATCAAGCTACCCTTAATCGCGGCAACGATATCCGCCCTAATAGATGCTGAACGGGAAGTATTGGGCGTTGATCTTGTCGTAGGTACCGTCGGCGATGATGGCCTTGATCGCCTCGTTGAACTTTGCGACCAGTTCGGTATCGTCCTTGCGGATGGCAATGCCGATCTCGTCATGGATCTTCACCGCGTCGCCGACGAACGCGAAGCCCTTGCCCTCATCCGATTGCAGCCAGTCATAGGCGACCAGCATATCGGCGAGCACGGCGTCGGTGCGCCCGGTTCCCAAG
>JAHCKI010000328.1 GCA_026125865.1 Rhodospirillales bacterium | reverse complement strand
TGCCGCCAAAGGTTTTTGATACCATATAAGTTGCCATGCAAAATAGTCGCCCCTACAGCCGCGCCTTGGATCTCTTGAGATCGGCAGACCTACGTCCGACGCGGCAGCGGCTGGCTTTGGCCAAGCTGTTGTTCGAAGGTGGCGACCGCCATGTCACGGCGGAAAAAATGCATGAGGAGGCGATTGCCGCCAACATCAGCGTATCACTGGCAACCGTCTACAATACGCTGCACCAATTCACCGCCTCAGGATTGCTGCGTGAGATCATGGTGGACGGAACCCGCTTCTACTTCGACACCAACACCAGCGACCATCATCACTTCTTCTTCTCGGATTGCGGCCGGCTGGAGGACATCCCAGCCGACGACGTGATCATCTCCCGCCTGCCCCCTCCCCCCGATGGAGCGCAAATCGCAAGAATCGATGTCATCGTCCGAGTCGTGGACAGCAACAAAAACTAAGCAAAAATAATAACTTGTAAGTTTTTCTAGAACAGATTTAGAATCCTTGACAGGACCGTCGAGAGCGACATACTATGGCTCTCGCAACAATGTCGTATGCCATTCGGGGCACACCAAGGGAAGGGAGATGAGCAATGCCCGAACTTAAAGGTTCCAAGACGGAAGACAACCTCAAGGCAGCATTTGCCGGCGAATCACAAGCAAACCGTCGTTACCTCTACTTCGCGCAAAAGGCGGACGTGGAAGGGTATAATGATGTCGCCACGGTGTTTCGCTCGACGGCGGAAGGCGAGACGGGGCATGCCCATGGCCACTTGGAGTTCCTTGAGAAAGTCGGCGATCCGGCAACCGGCCTGCCCATCGGCGGTACCGGCGACAACCTGAAAGCGTCCATCGCCGGCGAAACCCACGAATATACCGACATGTACCCGAGCATGGCGAAGTCAGCGCGCGACGAAGGCTTCGATGAAATCGCCGACTGGTTCGAGACCCTCGCGAAAGCCGAGAAATCGCACGCGGGTCGTTTCCAGAAGGCTCTTGACGCCCTGGACTAAGCTTGGCGAGCCAAAAGCCACGGGGAACCGTCGGCGGTTCCCCGCTCTAGTCTCGCAGATCTGAGTTGTTGTTGTCACCGTCGGATGTTCGTGTAGAGAACGTCGAGGGAAGAGTTATGCGCGAAGGAAGTCTCGAAGCACCCGTACGTCACCCGATCCCATGGAGAGAGGCTGATTTCCTCGACACGGAAAAGCTTGATGCCGAGCTTCGTCGCGTCTTCGACATCTGTCACGGCTGCCGCCGGTGTTTCAACCTGTGCGACAGTTTTCCGCGATTGTTCGATCTGGTCGATGAGTCGGAAAGCGGCGAGTTGGATTCCGTAGCCAGCGCCGATTTCAAACCCGTGGTGGACGCCTGCACCCTGTGCGACATGTGTTTTCTCACCAAGTGTCCGTACGTTCCTCCCCATGATTTCCAGCTCGACTTCCCCCACTTGATGCTACGCTACCGCGCCGTCGAACGGAAACAGGGGAAGGTGCCGTTTGCTTCGCGACAATTGACCGAGACCGACCGCAATGGCCGTGTGGCCTCCAATGTCTCGGGCATCGCCAACTGGGCGAGCGCTTGCGAAAACAAGCTCACCCGGCCAGCCATGGAAAAGCTTGCGGGTGTCCATCGCGACGCCCACCTGCCCCGGTTCCACGGCAAGACCTTTGCGACGCGCGCCCGCAGCGAAACACCGGCCGTGAATTCAGCGGCCCCAGCCTTCGGCCGCAAGGCGGTGATCTACGCAACCTGCTTCGTCAATTACAACAACCCCGACGTGGGTACGTCGTGCCGCGCCGTGCTGGCCCGCAACGGAGTGGACACGGAAGTGGTCTACCCCGGTTGTTGCGGCATGCCACAACTGGAACATGGAGACATCGAGCGCGTCGCGGCGAATTCACGCAAGATCGCCGCCGACCTCAAGCCATGGATAGACAAGGGCTACGATGTCATTTCCCTGGTACCATCGTGCACCCTGATGATGAAGTTCGAGTGGCCGCTCATCGAACCCAATGACGACAACGTCAAGGCGCTCAGCCAAGCCACGTTCGATGCCGCCGAATACTTGGTGGACATCGCGCGCAAGGAAGGCCTAGCGGACGGCATGAAACCTTTGAACGGCGGGGTGACCGTGCACATCGCCTGCCACGCCCGTGCCCAAAACATGGGACAAAAAGCGACCGACATGCTGAAGTTGATCCCGGACACGGACATCAAGGTCATCGAGCGATGTTCGGGGCACGGCGGATCGTGGGGCATCATGAAGGACACGTTCGAAGTGGCCCTGAAAGTGGGACGGCCCGTGGCACGCCAAGCCAAGGAGAACGAAACGGCTTTCATCGTGTCCGAGTGTCCGCTGGCGCGCGATCACATCATTCAGGGCATGGAAAAGCTGGACGGCGCGGCACCAACCGTTGAACCGGTTCAGCATCCGGTGCAATTGATCGCACGCGCATACGGCCTCTGAGCAAAAAGAAACCATAAAGAATAAAGAATAAGGGTAGAGCGATGGGCGGACATACCATCTGTCGAACCGACATCATGCCACTTGATGAATACGCGAAAGAGCGTGCCGAACGCCGTCGCCGAATCACCTCGTTGAAGAAGAACCGCCGCATCACGGTCGGGCCCGATATCACGTTTTACTTCGAAAACCGCGATACGATTTTTCACCAGATCCATGAAATGCTGTGGATCGAAAAGGGCGGCGAGGCGCAGATCGAGGACGAACTCAGGGCCTACGTTCCGTTGATTCCCGATGGCCGCACTCTCGTCGCGACAATGATGATCGAAATCGAGGAAGAGGAACGGCGCAGGCGGGTTCTGGCCGGGCTTGGCGGCATCGAAGAGACCATTGCCATCGCCATTGGCAACGAGACGATTGCCGCCGTTTCGGAAAGCGAGGTGGACCGCACAACGCCGGAGGGCAAGACATCGTCCGTTCACTTCCTGAAGTTTCCGTTTTCTCCGGTGCAAATCGAGGCGTTTCGGACACCGGGCAACCGCGTCGTTATCGGCATCCAACATGACCGATATGATCACATGGCGGCCCTACCAGAAGCCATGCGGTCGGCGCTCTCCGAGGACTTCGCATAAGAGTTTTCGTGGTCGCGGTGGTATCCGCGCTATTCCACGACCTCGCCTTCGTGAATGCCCCAAAACGTTTCGC
>JAHCKI010000327.1 GCA_026125865.1 Rhodospirillales bacterium | reverse complement strand
CCAAGGCGGCCCGCTCGCTGGACACCGGTTACCGGATCGCGCTGACAGGGACACCGGTTGAAAACAACATCGGTGACCTGTGGTCGATCATGGAGTTCCTCAATCCCGGTTTTCTCGGGACTCAGGCCGGCTTCAAACGCCGCTATTTCCAACCCATCCAAATGCGTCGTGACCCCGACGCCATCGCCAGCCTCAAGGCGTTGACCGGCCCCTTCATCCTGCGACGGCTCAAGACCGACAAGACCGTCATCGATGACTTGCCCGAGAAACAGGAAATGAAGGTGTTCTGCACGCTCACCAAGGAGCAGGCTTCGCTTTACGCCGCCGTGGTCGAGGAATCCCTGCGGGCTCTGGAGGCAGCCGACGGCATCCAGCGCCGGGGTGTGGTGCTCGCCACGCTGTCCAAACTAAAACAGGTGTGCAACCATCCCGTCCAGTTTCTCGGCGACGGATCGGCGGTCGCCGGCCGCTCGGGCAAGCTCGCCCGCTTGAGCGAGATGTTGGAAGAGATCTTTACCGTCGGCGATCGCGCACTTGTCTTCACTCAGTTCACGGAGATGGGGTCGATCATCAAGGGCTTTCTTGAGGAGACGTTTGGTCGCGAAGTGCTGTTCCTGCATGGGGGTGTGGCGAAGGCGAAGAGAGACAAGATGGTCGATCGCTTCCAGCAACCGGATGGGCCGCGTATCTTTTTGTTGTCGCTCAAGGCCGGCGGAACGGGCCTCAACCTGACCGCCGCCAACCACGTATTCCACTATGATCGATGGTGGAACCCGGCAGTCGAACAGCAGGCCACGGACCGCGCTTTTCGCATCGGCCAAACCCGCCAGGTGCAGGTTCACAAGTTCCTGTGTCTGGGAACACTGGAAGAGAAGATCGACGAGATGATCGAAAACAAGAAGGCGATCTCAGAGGCGATCGTCGGCACAGGAGAAAGTTGGCTGACCGAGCTGTCGACCGACGATCTTCGGGATGTCCTGGCTCTCAGGAAGGAGGCCGTGGCCTAAAGGCACGGTGAGGGGAAGGAGCAAAGCATGTCCCGCTACGACAATTTCTATTTTCCGCCATCAAGGCCGCGCGAGGCAAAAGGCGGGATCAAGGCGCGGAGCAAGCGCGGCGCCTTCGCCGAGACCTGGTGGGGGCAGCGCTGGCTTCAGGTGCTGGAATCGTTCAACATCGGCGCTCGGCTTTCGCGTGGTCGCACCTATGCCCGCAAAGGCCAGGTGCTTGATCTGGACATCGGGTACGGAGAGGTTTCGGCCAAGGTGCAAGGTTCGCGGCGGACACCTTACAAGGTCAACGTTGCCCTGAAGCCGATAGCCGATAAGGATTGGAAGAAGCTCGGCAAGGCGGTCGCCGACGACACCTGGAGCGCGGCTCGCCTGATTGCCGGCGAGATGCCGGAAAACCTGGAGGATGCCTTCAAGGCCGCCGGTGTTCCGTTGTTTCCCGCGAAACTGAACGATCTGAAGACTTCGTGCTCATGTCCCGATTGGTCCAATCCCTGCAAGCACATTGCGGCGGTCTACTACTTGCTGGGCGAGGTGTTCGACAGCGACCCTTTCCTGTTGTTCCGTTTGCGCGGATTGTCGCGGGAAGAATTCGTCACTCATCTGGGCGACGCGGCGCCGACCGCGCGCCGCACGGAGCGCGCGGCCGCAAAGCCTCCACCGCAGCCCTTGTCGACCGATCCTTCGACTTTTTGGGGCGGCCAGCGTGTCGACACGCCGTTTGTTGAGGCTTTCGGTGCCGCTGATGCCGCGCCGTTGGTTGCCACGCTGGGTCCGATACCGCTGTGGCGCGGCAATGAGGATTTCTTGAGCGCGGTGGCTCGCGCAACTCAACAAGCCGTTCCCCGCGGCCTGCAGGCTTGGACAGGAGACCGCTGATGCGGGCCTCGGTCTCTTGCACAGCTGGATGCGCAGTAAACCTGTCCGGTGCGCTTCGACGGCAACGGTGAGGACATCGGTCAGCCGGCGACAAAATCGCGGATCAGAGCGTTGACCTCGGTGGCCTTTTCCATGTGCACCATGTGCCCGGCGTCACCGAGGATTCGAGTCGCCAGCTTGCCGCTTGCGGCCAACGCCTCGGCGTGGGCGGAAGGCAGAATCTTGTCCTCGCTTCCCCAGATCACCTGTACCGGCATTGTCACTGCGTTTAGCCGGTCGGCAAGCTGAAGGGTCTGGTGGCCATCCGCGACCATTCGGGCGGCGATTTGCTCCAGTGCCGCCCGAGCGCCGTCCAGGCGCTTGTACTTGAGCACATCATCGATCATGTCGCGGCTGATCATCGCCGGATCGTGGACCAGCAGCTCCAACACCGGCCTCAACTGCTTGCGGCGGTCGGCGGCAATGAAGCCGTTGATGAAATCCGCGTTGATCTCCGATCCCAGCGCGGCTCCGGCAATCAGGGTCGCGGACGCCACCCGTGCCGGCTGCTCAAGGGCGAGAACGAGGGCGACGGCGCCGCCGAGCGAATGCCCAACCAAATGCGCCCGCTCGATCGCCACCGCATCCAGGAACGCACGCACCGCGTCAGCCAAGGCCACGGCATCGCCGGCGCCGACGTTCTTGGTGGAGCCGCCATGGCCTGGCAGGTCGAGAGCGTAGACGCGCCGATCTTCGGCCAGCACCGGCTGATTGAACAACCAGTTGTTGAGGTCGGCGCCGAAGCCGTGGAGCAGCAGCAGCGGCACGCCGTCGCCATCACCCATGGCAAGATAGCGCAGCCGCTGTCCGTTTGCCTCGATCGTCTCCGGCTCCGGTGCCGCCGCCTCTTCTTCCTTGGCGCGGGCCGCAAAGGTCTCCCGGAAGCGAGTAACAAAAACGTCGATGTCGGAATCGGGCACGGACTCGTTGGCAATGACCCCCAACAACGCTCCCACCGGCAGCGTCTCGCCATCGCCGGCATACCGGCGGCGGAGAATTCCCGCCGCCGGCGCCTCGAAGACGTTGGTGATTTTGGTTGTCTCTATATCGACCAGGTCATCGCCTGCTGCCACTGCATCGCCTTCCGCCACATGCCATTCGGTGATCATGCCCTCGCTCATGGCGAGTCCCCACTTAGGCATGGTCACCGCTTGGATGAGGTCGGTCATCACCGGCCTCCCATCACCTGGCGTACCGCTTTCTCGATGTTGTCGGGGCTCGGGATGTACAGGTCCTCCAGCTCCGGCGCAAAGGGCACGG
>JAHCKI010000326.1 GCA_026125865.1 Rhodospirillales bacterium | reverse complement strand
CTGGGCCCCCGGTTTCAGCCCCAAGGACCGGCCTGAGTGGAAGCGCCCGCCATTTCCCGCAACTTCTGAACGCGGTTGGCGGTACTCGGGTGCGTTGAAAACAGACTGTCCATGGAACGGGCGTGGAGCGGATTGACGATGAACAGATGCGCCGTCGCCGGGTTCTGCTCGGCCGCATGGTTGTCGATGCGGCTGGCGCCGGCGGCCAATTTCTGTAATGCCGACGCCAACCACAGGGGACGGCCGCAGATTTCAGCCCCCATGCGATCGGCGCCGTATTCGCGGGTGCGCGAGATGGCCATCTGCACCAGCATCGCCGCCATCGGCGCCAAGATCATCACCAGGATGGTTCCGACGAAACCGAGCGGGTTGTTGCGGCTGTCACTGCCGAAAAACATAGCGAAATTGGCGAGCATGCCGAGGGCGCCGGCGATGGTCGCGGTGATCGTCATGATCAGGGTATCCCTGTTTTTGACGTGCGCTAGTTCGTGGGCCATGACGCCCGCGATCTCTTCCTCGCTCAGAATATTCAAAAGCCCCGTCGTGGCGGCTACCGCGGCGTTTTCCGGATTGCGGCCGGTCGCGAAGGCGTTGGGCTGGGGATTGTCGATGACATAAACCTTGGGCATCGGCAAGTCGGCGCGACGCGCGAGGGTTTGGACGATGCGATGGAATTGCGGCGCGGTGCGGAAGTCGACCTCGCGTGCACCGTACATGCGCAGAACAATCTTGTCCGAATTCCAATAGGAGAAAACATTCATGCCGAGCGCGATCACCAAGGCGATCGCCATGCCGCCTTCGCCGCCGAGCAGGAAGCCGACGGCGAGAAAGAGGCCCGTCAACCCGGCGAGAAGCAGTCCCGTACGAAACATATTCATGCCCTTAATCCACGCCTCCCGACAAAACGCTGGTGTTGTTGGGTTCCGAGATTCTAGTAATCTTGGGAACCCCGCTCCGCAAGGGCAGAAGCGAGATAAAAAAGACACCATGAACGACCGAGACACTAAAAAAGAGCCCACGCCGGCGACGGCATCGCTCCCGGAACCGGTCGCATCGGATGCAGACCCGGTCGATAGTACTGAGAAAGCGAACGCCACACCCGAAACGCCCACCGAGGACGGCGGCCCCAAGGGACCGGAACCGACCCGTTTCGGCGACTGGGAACGCAAGGGCCGTTGTATCGATTTCTGAAGGCCCGATCACTTGAACGGGAGCACGCAACGCCGCTCCCCATCGATGATGTGATCGAAAAACCGCAAGAGAAATCGGCATAGAGGGCGATCATAGTGATCGCGCCCCTGCCACACCACCCGGCATGCGGGTCCGCACCGGGCGGTTCGAGGAGTTGAGGTCATGAGAGGCGGGGTACTCCCAGCTTATTGGACCATTCGAGGGTTAGCACGGCGTTGAGGAGCATTCCGCTGTTGCGCCACCAGCGATGGCTATTTGCCGCGACCCGTCGCGCCACCTCGGGGCTTGCCCCCAGCGCCCGCAGTTCCCTGTAGATGGTCTTGCCGCGTTTCCATTGCTTGAGTTGGATGGCGCGGAGCCGGTGGCGTATCCACTGATCCAGCTCTCGCCAGGGGAGTGTCAGAATTGTTGTGTGCGATTGGTCCATGGCGTTGTTTTCGGGGGTCAGCGCGCTGACCCCGGAAAACGGTCGCCGAAAACGATGGCAAATTGGCTCATTGCTTCAGTCCATGCAACCGCTCTTCGCCAGCGCAAGCCGGCGTTTTTGATGGCGAGATAGAGCAGCTTCAAAGCCGCCTCATCGGTCGGGAAACTGCCCAGGAATTTGCGACCAAACACGCCGGCAACGGCGCTCTTGGTCTCGTTGACCGTCAAGCGCAGCTTGCCGAAAAGCCGCCGAAGCGACGCCATCACCCGCTCTCCCGCCTTCCGGCTACGAACATAGACGTTCGCATCGTCGGCGTAGCGCACGAAGCAATGGCCTCGACGTTCCAATTCCTTATCCACTTCATCGAGCAGGACATTGGCCAGCAGCGGCGATAGTGGGCCGCCCTGAGGCGTTCCCGTCGTCCGCTCCCGGACCACGCCATTCATCATGATCCCGCTGTTCAGATGGGCCCGAATCAGCCGAATGACATCGGCGTCCCCGATCCGTTTCCGAAGGCGGTCCATAAGGATGTCGTGGTTGACCCGGTCAAAGAATGTCTCCAGGTCCACGTCCATCACGATCCGCCGTCCCGATTGCACGTACGATTGCGCCGCAAGAACGGCGTCGTGCGCGCTTCGGCCAGGGCGGAAACCGTAGCTATGCTCGCTGAAGGTCGGATCAAGGATAGGCTGCAGCACTTGCAGCAGAGCTTGCTGGATCAAACGATCCGTCACCGTCGGGATGCCAAGCTCGCGCTCGCCACCGTCAGGCTTGGGGATCGTCACCCGTCGTACCGGCAGCGGCCGATACGTTCCCGACAACAGGCGCTCGCGGATCACTGGCCACGCCGTGCGCAGATGGGCGGCGGTCTGGTCAATGTCCAGTCCGTCGATCCCAGCCGCCCCTTTGTTGGCCCGTACCCGTTTCCACGCCCGTTGCAGGTTCTCTCGCTCCGGCTCGACACCGTCGCCCTTTCAGGCATAAGGCGAGATCTCCCCAGGTAAGAACACACTCCTTCACTGCACGACCGCCGGATTTACGCCGCTTCCCCTTGGTCACGAGAGCTTCGCGGTTCCATGCCCGCTCGCCCTGGTCCACAGCGCCTCATATCCGATTCTTGTCCATCGGCCCGCAGCTTCGATCCACGCTTCCTCCCCACACTCGGTCACCCTCATGCAGTTGCGCTTCACTTCGCTCGCCGTGACCAGCTCACGGTGGGACTCACACCCACAAGAGTGCGCCCATGCTGGGCGCACAAGGAAAAGGCGGGGCACGGCGGCCCCGCCTCACGAAACACAGAAGCGATGATCGCCTACAGGGCAGCGAACACCTGGGTGGTGTCGGACATACGATTGGAGAAGCCCCATTCGTTGTCGTACCAGGCGACGATGCGCACCATGGTGCCATCCACGACCTGCGTCTGGGACGAGTCGAACACCGAGCTGTGGGCGTTGTGGTTGAAGTCGATCGAAACCAATGGCTCGTCGTTGTAAGCCATGACGCCCTTGAGGTCGCCGTTGGCGGCGGCTTGGACGGCTTGGTTGACCTCTTCCTTCGTCGTGGCCTTGTTCGACTCGAACACCAGGTCGACCACCGACACGTTCGGGGTC
>JAHCKI010000325.1 GCA_026125865.1 Rhodospirillales bacterium | reverse complement strand
CCGACGATTCGCCGCTACCAAGACGTGTTCGGCAAGGAGCGGGTCTGGCTCTCGTTGTTGGAGCAGTTCGGCGATGATCTTGGCGGCGTTGCCGACAGCCTGGGGACGTTTCTGGATGTGGATGCCGCCGAACTGCTGTCGCTCATGCAGGCGTCCCCGAGGAATCCGCGCATGTCGGTGCTGCAGGCGCGCCTGGGCGGAAAAAAGACGCTGCGTTACACCGCGGCCAAGGCGGTCGCCAAACGCCTTCCCCCTTCCGTTCTCACCTTCGCTGCCAAAATGACGGGACACGATAGGCGGTATGAACCAACCCTCGGTCCCCAGTGGGACCAGGCGCTGGAGGAAATGGCGCGTGAAGACGGCGCCGCGCTGTTGCGGAAATGTGACCTTCCGTTGGCTAGATATGGCTATTCCCTTTGACGGTATCGCGTTTTCTTGACCCGTCGCCGGGACTCGGCTAACCCCCGTCAAGATTGTTCAAGGGCCGGTACGCCGATGTTCGATATCCGCTGGATCCGTGAAAACCCCGACGTCTTCGATGGCGGCTTGGGACGGCGTGGTTTACCGCCGCGATCGCAGCAATTGCTGGCGCTGGACGATGCGCGGCGCGAAGCCGTGGCCGAAGCGCAAGCCATTCAGGCCGAGCGCAACCGGATATCCAAGGAAATCGGCATCCGCAAGGGGCGCGGCGAAAACGCCGACGACATCATTGCCGAGGTTTCCCGCTCCAAGGACCACCAGGCCGAGGCCGAGGAAAAAGCCCGGTCGATCGAGGCGTCGTTGACCGAGGCCTTGGCCGGCATTCCCAACCTACCGGCCGATGACGTTCCCTATGGGGCGGACGAATCCGCCAATGTCGAGGTGCGGACATGGGGCGAGCCGGCAACTTTCGACTTCGAGCCGCGCGACCATGTGGATATCGGGGCGTCGCTGGGCATGATGGACTTCGACCGTGCCGCCAAGTTGTCGGGGGCCCGCTTCGTGGTGCTGACGGGAGCGCTGGCGCGTCTGGAACGGGCCTTGGCCTCGTTCATGCTGGACCTGCACACCACGGAATTCGGCTACACCGAGGTCAATCCACCGGCGCTTGTGCGTGACCACGTCCTGTTCGGTACGGGTCAGCTTCCCAAATTCGGCGAGGATCTGTTCCGCACCGAGAACGGTTTCTGGCTGATTCCCACGGCGGAAGTGCCGCTGACCAACCTCGTCGCTGACGAGATACTCGATGAGGGCGCGTTGCCGAGGCGGGTGACGGCGATGACGTGGTGTTTTCGCTCCGAGGCCGGGGCGGCGGGGAAGGACACGCGCGGCATGATCCGCCAGCATCAGTTCACCAAAGTGGAATTGGTCAGCGTCGCGCGTCCCGAGGAGTCGGACAGCGAGTTGGAACGCATGACCGCGTGCGCCGAGGAGGTCCTGAAACGCTTGGGCCTGGCCTACCGGGTGGTGACGCTTTGCACCGGCGACATGGGATTTTCCGCCCGCAAGACCTATGACATCGAGGTCTGGCTGCCGGGGCAGGGCCGCTATCGCGAGATTTCGAGCTGTTCCAACTGCGGTGATTTCCAGGCGCGGCGCATGCGCGCGCGCTTTCGGCCCAAGGAAGGGAAGGGTACGCGCTTCGTGCACACCCTCAACGGCTCCGGCCTGGCGGTGGGGCGGGCCCTCATTGCGGTGCTGGAAACCTATCAGCAGGCCGACGGCTCGGTGCGGGTCCCCGAGGCACTTCGCTCCTATCTAGGCGGCTCGGAGGTGATCGCGGCCGATGGTCCATGAGCCGTTCGATCTTGCCGACGCCCGGGTGCTCATCTCCAATGATGACGGCATTCGGGCGACGGGGCTTGAGCTTCTAGAGAAAGTCGCCCTCCGGTTCGCCAAGGAAGTTTGGGTGGTGGCGCCGGATTCGGAACAGAGCGCCGCCAGTCATTCCCTGACCATGCGCCGGCCGCTCTATGTGCGCCAGCTCGGGCCGCGTCGATATTGCGTCGACGGGACGCCCACGGACAGCATCCTTCTCGCCATTCACAAGGTGATGAAGGACAACCCGCCGGACCTTATCCTGTCGGGTATCAATCGCGGCGGCAACATGGGCGAGGATGCGGCCTATTCAGGCACGGTCGCCGCCGCCATGGAGGGAACGCTGCTCGGCTTCCGCTCCGTCGCCTTCAGTCAGTACTTTCAGGACCGCGCGCAGGTGCGTTGGGAGACGGCCGAGCGTTGGACCGGCGAGGTTCTGTCGCGGCTGGCGTCCCTGATGTGGCCCAAGGATGTGCTCATCAATATCAACTTTCCCGACGTGGCGCCGAATGCGGTCACCGGAATCGAGGTGACACGCCAGGGATTTCGCAAGATCGGCGGTTCCATTGCCGAGGGTATCGATCCCCGCGGCGACACCTACTATTGGATCGGCGTCGGCCGGCGCGAGGACCGGGACCGCGCGGGCACGGATTTGGAGGCCGTTTTCCGCGGCGCCGTCGCGGTGACGCCGCTGACCCGCAACCTGACCCATGAGCCGTCGTTGCACCTTCTCGAAGCGCACTTGTCATCCAGCAGCCCCCAAGAATGAGCCCCGATTCGCGTAAGATCAGACTTGTCATGAAGATGCGGAGCGCCGGCGTTTCCGATACTCGGGTCCTCGCCGTCGTCGAGCGAATTCCGCGGGACCTGTTCACACCGCCGGCCTTTCAAGACAAGGCCTATGAGGACACGGCACTTCCCATCAGCTATCACCAGACCATGAGCGCCCCCGTCGTCGTCGCCTTGATGACCCAGGCCCTGGAGGTGGGCGATCGCCAAAAGGTGTTGGAGGTCGGAACCGGCTCCGGCTATCAGGCGGCGATTCTGTCGCGCCTCTGCCGACGGGTTTACACGATCGAGCGGTACCGGGACTTGCTGAACGACGCCGAGGAACGGTTCAAGGAACTCGGCATCACGAACATCACGTCGCGCGTCGGCGACGGCACGTTCGGCTGGCCGGAGCAGGCGCCGTTCGAGCGAATCATCGTCACTGCCGCGGCGACGGATATCCCGCCGCTGCTTGGTAAACAGCTCGCGGATGGCGGTATCATGGTTCTTCCCATCGATGATGGCGCCGGTGGCCAAAGCCTGATTCGTGTGCGTCGCCATGGGTCTGAGTTCGATACCGAGGACATTGGCGAGGCTCGTTTCGTACCGCTGGTGCCGGGTAACGAGCCGCGTGATTGATCAAGGGCATCGGCTCGACAATAATCATGGCATGTATGTTGACCT
>JAHCKI010000324.1 GCA_026125865.1 Rhodospirillales bacterium | reverse complement strand
GGCCGGGTTCTACACAGGTGCGATCACCGATCTTCTCTCCATCATTGGCGAGATGGTCCCGCTCAGCAGCAATGCCGAGGTTACGAATTCCGTTTCCACCTACCTCGCCCTGCTCGAAGCGAAGGAACGCGCCGGTTTGGAGCGCGCCATGGGGGCGAACGGTTTCGGTGCCGGCGAGTTTAAACCTGCCGTCCATCGCCGTTTCATCGACCTGATCGCCCAGCAACGGGCGTTCATGGCGAGCTTCATTACCCATGCCACACCCAACCAGCGGACCTTATTGGAACGAACCGTCACGGGACCGGCGGTCGATGAGGTGACGCGCCTTGAACAGATTGCCATCGACAGCCGTTACGGCGGTGGCACCCAAGGCATCAAGGGCCCTGTCTGGTTCGATGCGATCACCAAGAAGATCGACATGATGAAGGCGGCGGAGGACGGGATTGCCGCCGATCTGCAGGCACGGGCGGAATACCTCAAAGGCGAAGCTGACCGAGGTATGTTCGTAATCGCAGGCGCGATCGCCGGTTTGTTGGTTGTCACCACTGCCCTTGTTACCATTATCACGCGCGGCATCACTCGGCCAATCACGCGTCTGGGCCATTCCATGAACAGGCTGGCGGACGGTGATAAGACCGTGGCCATCGACGGCACGGAGTGTCGCAACGAAATCGGCGATATGGCGCGGTCGGTGCAGGTGTTCAAGGACAACGCGCTCCGCCTCGACGAGATGAACGAGGAACAACGCCGTATCGAGGAACGCGCAAGGGAAGAGCGACGCAAGTCGATCATCGACATGGCCAAGAGGGTCAACGCGGAGACCAGAGCGGTCGTGAACGAAGTGGAGAACGAGGTTTCCGAAGCAATCAATATGGCCGAGGGTGTTGCCGGTTCGGTCAAATCGATGGCCGATGACGCGGCGGACTCGACCGATGCGGCCGACCAGACTCTCGAAGCCGCGCAGAGCGTTGCCGCGGCCACCGAGGAGTTGGTCGCGTCTATCGACGAAATCAGCCGCCAGGTGGTAATGGCCAGCGAGATGGCCGCCCGGGCGGTCCACGAAACAGAGACGGCCGATTCGGACATACGCAGCCTGACCGATGCGGCAGAGATGATCGGTTCCGTGATTGAGCTGATCAGCGAAATCGCCGAGAAGACCAACCTGCTCGCCCTCAATGCCACCATCGAAGCGGCGCGGGCCGGCGATGCCGGAAAGGGTTTCGCGGTGGTTGCCAACGAGGTCAAGTCCCTCGCCAATCAGACGGCCAACGCCACGGGTCAGATCGCCGAACAGGTCAAGGGCATTCAGGCTGTCGTCCATAAAGCCGCCGGCGCCATCTCGCAGATCGGCGAGACGATCCAGAGCGTCAACGAGGTGTCGGCCACCGTAGCCTCGGCCGTAGAGGAACAGCGAAGCGCCACGCAGGAGATCTCGCGTAGTGTCGGCGAGACCGCAAGTCTCGCAAAGGGCGTGAGCGAGCGCATGAAGCATACCCGCAAGGAGGCGCTAAAAAACGAAAAGCGGGGCCTCGACATCCGCCATTCGGCCACCGCTCTCGCCGAAGTTGTCCAGGCGCTTCGAGGAACGCTGGTCCGCGTGTTGCGGACCGCAACCGAGGATCTGGACCGACGTTCGGAGCGCCGTTTCAGCGTCTATCTGGAGGCGACGGCAGTCCACAACGGCAAGACGTTGCCGGTCCTCGTCCGCAATATTTCAGTCCATGGCATGATGCTGATCGACTGCGATGCCGAGGTCAAGGCAGGCCAGGCGATCAAGGTCGAGGTGCCGGATGCCGGCTGGTCCCTTGCCGGCGTCGCCGTGGCCGGCGACCTCGGCACCATTCACCTCCGGGTCGAGAACAGCAGGGTTAGCGACCAACAGCTCGCTGCCATTTCCGAGCGTACCCTCGGTAAGCTCATCGGCCTTGCCAAGCAGGATCATTTGGATTGGATGAAGCGGGTCATGGATACAGTCGGTGGAGCAGGAGATACCCACTGGGCGGACGTGGCCAGTCACCGCACCTGCCGCCTGGGGCGCTGGTACGACAGCGTCACCGAGAAGGAGCTGCGCAATTTGCCGGCATTTGCGCGCCTCGCCAATCCGCACAAGTGTGTGCACGTCAACGGTCGGGAGGCGCTGCGCAGGTACGCCGAGGGCGACACCCGGGGCGCCGCCGAGGCGGCGACGCGCATGCAGGCGGCATCCAAGGAGGTGTTGGAGCTGTTGGACCAGCTTGGCGGTGAGTTGCGCGACGACTATCGTCAAGCGGCTTAAAACACGGTGCGATTGGGCTCCGTCAGCCTAGTCGCACAGTCGTGCTCTATAATGTTGCTTCAAGAGCAAACCCATGCGATCAGATGGCTCCACCTGATCGCACTTTGCTCTTTGCGAACAACCGCCAATTGAGCGATCAGGGCGACGTACGCGCACAAATGTGGCTATTTGAACAGCACCTTGGGGAGCCAGGTGGCGAGATCCGGGAAGGCGGCGAGAACGGCGAGGCCGGCCAACTGGATGACGACGAACGGAATGATGCCGCGGTAGATGTCCATGGTGGTGACGCTCGGGGGCGCCACGCCGCGCAGGTAGAACAGAGCGAAGCCGAACGGCGGCGTCAGGAAGCTGGTCTGCAGATTGACGGCCACCATCACCCCGAACCAGATGGGGCTGATATCCATTTGCAATAGAATGGGGCCGACGATCGGGACCACCACGAAAATGATTTCGATGAAGTCCAGAAAAAAGCCGAGCACGAACATCACGGTCATCACGGCCAGCATGGCCCCGAGCACGCCCCCCGGCATGTCCTTCAGGATGTCGGCAACCAGCACGTCGCCACCAAAGCCGCGAAACACCAACGAAAACACCGAGGCGCCGAGCAGGATCACGAACACCATGGAACTGATCTGCAGCGTCGTGCGCATGACTTCTTGGAGAACGCCCGTCCGATAGACGCGCCAAAGTGCGATCGAAAGCCCCCAGACAATACCAACGCACATGATCACCGCGACAATGAAGGCGATGACGTCGGTAACGGGAATCTCGTCACGCTGCATACGCAAATCGAACAGGCTGGTGATGACGATCTGGCCCACGAGACAGAGCCCGGCCACGTAGACCGGCATGTTGCCCTGGTTGACCCCGAAAAAGCCGCCCTGCCCCGCCGCGTTCTCCTGGTTACGGCCCGCCAGAAACAAGGCGCCGACGGAGCCGACGGCGGCGGCTTCGGTCGGAGTCGCGATGCCGCCAAGA
>JAHCKI010000323.1 GCA_026125865.1 Rhodospirillales bacterium | reverse complement strand
TTAAGACTCTAACGGCGCTATATATAACTCCCCCGCATGGGCACACAAGCGAATTGCCCAAGTTACGAGCCGTTTTCTTGGCGGTTGCGGCGCCGAAACCTCAGGTAGGTACAGTGATCGCCCTTGGCGAGAGCCTTGCTTTCGTAGCGGGTTTGAATCCAGCCGTCGGTCGGGCGGCGCCAGTCGTCGGGCCGGCGCGCCAGCCAGGTAAACGCCGAATGTCGGATCGCATGTTGAAGCGCCCAGCCCGCGTAGCCCATGTGGTCCGTGGCGAACCAGAGGTCGCCCCCATCCGCGAGGACTCGGGCCAGCATGTCGAATCCGGTCAGTGTCAGAAAACGGCGTTGCCAATGGCGTTTCTTGGGCCAGGGATCGGGAAAAAGGAGAAAAACACGCCCGATGCTGGCCTCCGCCAGTCGCGGTAACAGCAATCGGGAATCGTCGTCGAAGAGTCGAATGTTGGTGTCGTTCCCGGACGACAGTTGGGAAAGCAGACTTGCGACGCCACTGACGTATGGCTCGCAACCAATGAACCCGACATCGGGGTTCTCTTCGGCGCGTTGCGCGAGGTGTTCACCGGCGCCGAATCCGATTTCAAGCCACACGTCCGTAACCGAGCGGGCAAACGACAGCCTTGGATCGATGGGCGCTGAGCAGTCGTCAATAACGAGACGCAATCGCGGTAACAGCGAATGCAGCAGGTCAATTCGTCCGGGGCGCAATTTGCGCCCATGACGCCGACCGTGGAAACGGGGGGTGGCTGTCGCGCCGCCCTTCCCATCGACGCGATTCACACTCGATCAGAACGCTGACTTCAGACCGTCCACAAGATCGGTGCGTTCCCAAGAGAAGCCGCCGTCCGGCTCGGGCGTACGGCCGAAATGGCCATAAGCCGCCGTACGGGCGTAGATCGGCCGGTTGAGCTGCATGTGTTCCCGCATGCCGCGCGGAGACAAATCCATCAACTCGCGAAGAACTTGGGAAAGCTTTTCTTCGTCCACCTGTCCGGTTCCGTGCAAGTCAACGTAGACCGAAAGCGGATGCGAAACCCCGATGGCGTAGGACAATTGAATAGTGCAGCGCTCGGCCAGTTCCGCGGCGACAACGTTCTTGGCCAGGTAGCGAGCGGCATAGGCGGCGGACCGGTCGACCTTTGTGGGATCCTTTCCGGAGAATGCGCCGCCGCCATGCGGTGCGGCGCCGCCATAGGTGTCGACGATGATTTTGCGTCCGGTGAGTCCGGCGTCGCCGTCGGGCCCGCCGATCACGAAGCGTCCGGTCGGATTGACGTAAAAATTCTCCTCCGGGCACATCCAGCCTTCGGGTAACGTGTTGATCACATGGGGGCGTACGATCTCGCGTACCTCATCGACCGAAACCTGATGCGAATGCTGGGACGAGACGACAATCGCCGTCGCGCCAACCGGCTTGCCGTTCACATACCTGAGCGAGACTTGGCTCTTGGCGTCGGGACCGAGGTGAGGCTCGGCGCCGGAGTGGCGGGCTTCCGCCAGGGATTTCAGGATCGAATGGGAATAATAAATGGGCGCCGGCATCAGTACGTCGGTTTCTCGACAGGCAAAACCGAACATGATGCCTTGGTCACCCGCGCCTTCGTCCTTGTTGCCGGAGGCATCGACACCCAGCGCGATATCCGAAGACTGCGAATGGACGTGAGACGTGATTTCCGCGTCCTTCCAATGGAAACCGTGCTGTTCGTAGCCGATCTCCTTGATGGCCTGTCGCGCGATCTGGCGAAGGCGGTCATGGCCCAAGGATTCGGGGCCGCGAACCTCGCCCGCGAGAACCACGAAATTCGTCGTGCACAAGGTCTCGACGGCAACGCGGGAGGTTGGATCTTCGGTGAGGAATGCGTCGACGATGGCATCCGAAATGCGGTCACAGACCTTGTCGGGATGTCCCTCTGAAACGGACTCGCTGGTGAAGACGAAATCGTTCTTCCACTCGCTCGGCACGGTCAACCCCCAATCTGAAAGGTTAAAAAGTACAAAGACATCATATGGCCTCGACGGCGATCGAAGCCACTTACGTCGCACAAACGCTTGCACGCGGTTCAGCGCCTATCAACGGCGTCCCGTAAAAAGGGCCGGAGTTTTTCGCAAGGAAAACCTTGGCGGTCAAGAACCTTGCTTCGCGCGAAGCACCTCCCCCACGCGCTCAACAAGTTTTCTGCGCGCCCGGCGTTCCTTCTGCGCGCCTAACGGTTTCTCTACGCGCGCAGCGTTATTGCTACCGCACTTTCCGGTGTGACTAGGCCGTTCCGTCGGTTCCCAGGGATTTGGCGAGTTCGAACAGGCGTCGTCGCACCTGCGGGTCGTTGATCCGGTAATAGGCTCGCACCAGTTCAAGCGTTTCCCGGCGTGTCAGCGGGTCCTGCTCCATCGACGCTTGCGGATGATCCGCCATGCCCCACGCGACGTAGCCATCGTTCGATTCGGTAGCATCCGGCATATCATCAAAGAAAAAAGATACAGGTACGTCGAGAATGCGACTGAATTCAAAAAGTCTGGAAGCGCCGATGCGATTGGCCCCGCGTTCGTATTTTTGAATTTGTTGAAAGGTCAAACCGACTGCTTCCCCCAGCCGCTCTTGACTCAGGCCCAGCAACGTTCGCCGCAATCGTACGCGCCCGCCCACATGAACATCGACGGGGTTGGGTGTACCAGGCGGCATTCGTTCGAATTTGGTTGTTGCTCCCGGCGAGTTGCCCTTCCTCACCCTGTTCGCTCTCACCTCGGACATTTTTTTTATACACCTTATAGTTGGAACCCACGGCTCTTGGCCTGGGCCTTCTATCCCGATCAGTGCGTTTGAGCTCGCACTCGATACCATTCTGAGCATCCGTGCAATTGTATGCAAATTGTGATCGATTCCGCAACACTTGTTCTGTGTTAGTGGTCTTTCAACCATGTGTGGTTGCATCAGAGGCTATGAGCGGGTGCGGAACCGCCACCCCAGAAGCAGTGCGACCGCGCTCAGGATGAAGAGCGACCAGTCGCCAAACCGGGCATAAATCGTCGGTGAGGCAAGGGAGCGGGGGAGTGGACCGTCCACCACCCCAACCTCGCCCAGACCAAGGCGGGCGACGACGCGACCAATCGGATCGACGATGGCCGAAATCCCCGTATTGGCGACACGCACCAAGGGCAATCCTTCTTCGACCGCGCGCAAGCGTGCCGACGCGAAGTGCTGATAGGGGCCGGCGGAGAGGCCATACCAGGCGTCGTTCGTCAGGTT
>JAHCKI010000322.1 GCA_026125865.1 Rhodospirillales bacterium | reverse complement strand
GCTCTCCAGGTAATCCTCGGGTCCCGTCGACTCGCCGAATCCACGCTCGACGCGACGTAGCCGATCCTCGTGATGGGAGATCGCCAGCTTGATGGGATCGGTTTCGGCCCGCTGATCCAACAGCGCCGCAACGGCCGCATGATTGCGGAACCACTCAACCACCTCGTCCACCGACTTGGCTTTCAGGAACGATGCCAAGGCGTCCGGGGTCATGCCTGCCGCGTCCTCGAACCGCTCTCGGGCGGTGCGGGTCAGGTCGCGTTTCGCCCGTTGCAGCTTGGCGATGATTTGCTCGACCACCGTTTCGCGGGCGTCCGGGTCGTCGTGGCGGGTGGCTTCATCGATCAACTGGGCGAAGCTGATCTTCGGATCGACCACCACGGGACGCATAGTGGTCAGGTTCTCCAGGGCCGCATACAGATCGACGGCGTCGAAGATGTGGAACACGGTCTTGCCGATTTCGGGACACAAGCGGGTGGCGCGGCCCAGCATCTGCTCGAACAGGATGCGCGAGGAGACGCGGCGGATGAACACAAGGTTGCCGATCTTCGGGACATCGATGCCGGTGGTCAGCAGATCCACGGTCACGGCGACGTTGGGCAGGCGCTCGTTGCGGAAGCGGCGGATCAACTGCTGCGGCTTGTCGGCAGCTCCGGTGATCTTGATCACCGCGTCGTCATCGACGTTGCCATAATGCGCGGCGAACGCCCTTTTCAGTTCATCGACAACGATGTCGGCGTGGTTGTCGGTGGCGCAGAAGATCAGCGTCTTCTCGTCCAACGTCGGGTCGATGTGCTTGGCCAGTTCCTCGCAGACCACGCGGTTGAACGGGCGCGTCACCACCTTCCTGTTGAAGGTTTCGATCTCCATCTTCACATCGTCGGGAACGTGAACCAGATCGATCCGGCCGGTGCCGGTGTCGTAGATCTCCATCGGGTCACCGGCCTTCCACTCGATCCCTTCCTCGGCCAGTTCGGTGACGATGCGGTGGGGCGGCTCGTGATCGATCAGCCAGCCGTCGATCACCGCCTCTCGGTAGGTGTAGGACGCTTGCGCCAGGGGCTCGCCGAAGATCTGGACGGTATGCAGGGCCGGGGTGGCGGTCAATCCGATCTTGACGGCATCGAAATGCTCCAGCACCCGGCGATACTTGGAGATGTAATCGTCCTCGTTGCGGAAGGTCATCTCCGCGTCGGACAGTTCCTGGTCCAACAGGTAACCCCGGTGGCATTCGTCGACGATGATGCAGTCGTATTGGTCCACGGTGGGAACGTCCGCCTCGGTCTCGGCGAACAGGATGCGCTTGACCAGGGACTGCACAGTGGCGATCTGCACCTTGGTGTCGGGATCGGGCTGGATGTCGCCCAATTCCTTCAGGTCATAGATCTCGGTGAAGGGCTTTTGCTGTTCCATGCGCGCCGTCTTGAAAGCTCCGGCGCTTTGTTCGCCCAGCGCAGTGCGGTCCACCAGGAACAGGATGCGGCGGAAGCGGCGGGTCTTGATCAGGCGATAGACCAACGCGATGGCCACGGAGGTCTTGCCGGTGCCGGTGGCCATGGCGACCAGCATTTGCCGGGTGTCGTTCGCCAGTGCTTCCTCGATCGCCAGAATGGCGCGTCGCTGATAGTCGCGAAGCTGAAGACCGTAGGTGAACTCCTCCTGGCGCAACCGGTCGTGTGCAGTATCGATGTCCTGCTTCAGCGCTTCCTTCAGCCCCTCCGGTGAATACCAGCCCTCCAGCGCCCGGCTCAGGTTGGTGGGGCGGCGAAGGTCGCAGAACCAGATGCCGCTCTTGGTCTCGATTTGTTTGAGATACGGCCTGCCGTTGGTGGCGAACACGAACGGCACATGGAACTCCTCCCACGGGCTTCCCTCCGGTAGCGCGTCGGTGCCCTTGATGGCGTAGCCCCGGCTGTAGCGCTTGGCCTGCTGAACCAGGGCCGACACATCCTTGGCGATGCGCTTGGCCTCGACCACGGCAATGGCCGTCAGTCCGTGGAACAGCACGTAGTCGGCGGGACCGTTCTCGGTCGGCCATTCCGCGATAGCCAAGAACTTGGCTTTTTGTGGCCGGGTGCCAGTCTTGTAGTTGATGGTTTCGGTGTCGGCCTCCCACCCGGCCGCACGCAACTGGGCATCGATCAGGCGGCGCGTTTCCCGCTCGTCCAACGCCAGTTCCTGGCCCGCCTCGATACCCTGCTCGACCATAGCCTCGATGGCTTTCTGTGGCGCGGCTTCGGCCTGGGCTTGCAGAGCGGCGAGCTCATTCTCGACGCGCGTCCGGTCGTTTTCGATCTCCTGAGCCAGGACTTCCCATTCGGTCCGCTCCCTTTCGGCGCGTTCGGCCCGTTCCACTGCCGACAACCGTTGGTCGGCCTCTTCCTGAGCCTTGGCTTCCGCTTGTTGGGCAGTGGTGCGGCTGGCCTCAAGTTCCGCTTGCAGGCGCTCCAGTTCCGCCCTCAGGGCCGGAGTCTCGTCGACAGGCTGGCGCGGCGGTAAGAACGGCCCCGCCTTGAACTGCCGATCTCCGCTCATCGACTGATGGAACCAGACGGCCAGGGCACGGGCCTTCTTAAGCGCCGTCAGTGCCGTCCGGTGTTCGTCACCGAAGTCATGAACCGCGTCGTTTCCAGCGATGCGGAGATGATGGAACAGGTCCAGCACCTGTTGCGGTAGTGCACCCCGATCCTTGAAGCGGCGAAGACGGTCGGCTTGATTCTCGTCGGGCGTTTCCATCAAGCCGTAGCGTGCCGCGACGATTGTCGCCAGCAACTCGCCGAACATGCGCAACTTGACAAGGCAACCGTTGGGATCATCGGCGAAGTAGCGCTCGGCAAGCCCCGCGAACCGCACCAATTGCGGGTCGTAGGTTTCCAGGAATACGAAGTTGGCCGATGCGATCGCCACCGCGCGCCCCCAAATGATCGAACCAATCCTAGCCGAGACCTTTCTCGAATAGGATACCACAAGAAGCACCGAAAGCACCGCCTCGGGCAATTACGAAACGGGCAAACACAAGAATCGGTAGATCTCAGCGGATTACCTCATGAGCCAGCCTCGACGCGACTCTGGTAGGAACTCCTTAGAGATACCCCCGCGGTCACCGCTTTCGTCCAGGCCACAGCGACGCTCGACGCGGCTGAACGTTGGCTTGGAAATTTTCGAACACCGGTTCAATCGAAACACAAACCTGTACTCAGATCCAAACCCGATGATCCCCCTCACCGAGCACCCAAAGGTCCCGGTGGTGATGCGGTGAGGAGAACATCGGGGGGCGTT
>JAHCKI010000321.1 GCA_026125865.1 Rhodospirillales bacterium | reverse complement strand
GTGTGTGCCGGAATTCCGAGTGCAGTCTTGGAACTTCGTTGCCCACCTTGCCTTGGTATTCATAGCGGACATCCACGATCTTCCAGCCGTTGTGTTCGTTGTTCATTACATAAGATAGCGTGACCGGCTGCTCGCCCGCATGGAGAATTTGCGTGTCGACGGTGACCGACTTTTCCGAAACCGGCTTGAGTTCAATGACTTCGAAGGCTTGGCCATCGTAATTCTTGAATCGCGATGTGTACGTCGCAACGCTGTAGTTCGTGAACCCCTCGATCAGGCGTGATCGCTGTTGGTCCGTCGCCTTTCTCCAGAACGAACCCGTGGCGCCGCGGATCATGCGCGCCAGGTCGAACGCGGTGGTCACGGCGGGAAACAGGCGGTCGTAGCGCTGCTCGGGGGAAAGCGTGTCCGCCTCCTTCCAAACGCTCAGCAGAGAATCTTGAAACGTCGAGACGACGGCTTGCGGCGCCGGCGTCTCGGCCCTGATTGGGCCAGCCATGCTTCCGACGCATACCAGCACGCACGCAACGAAATGCACCGCCAATTTCCGCATGGCCTATCCTCACTCCACACAGCAAGAAATGCCGCTAACCGCATACATACACAATCACGATCGGCGACAATTTGTATAGGGTTGGCGACGAGGCGCCGCAATCCCGAGACACCCAATTTTGTTTCATTGGGCACGTTCACACCAGCGTGAACAGAGCAAGAAACCATTGACAAGAGTCGATTATACCCCTAATTCGTTCTCCAGAAACTGAGCGGGGGTGCCTTTATGGGCTGTCGCTTAGAGGGCTTGACCATTGTGGTGAGCGAGAACGGCGTATTGCTTCGCAGGGAGAATATGGCCGCGGAAGATCTTCAGATGTCTTCCCGACACAAGCCATACCGAACCGAGCAAACAAGATTGGTCGCTAGGCGAGAAGTGTGTGCTGACGCCAACGCTTCAAGGTTAGGCGCGTCGTTCGATATCGCCTCGGATGCAGAAGGAGATTTGCGATGAGTAGCATGACCTTACCTGTCGTTTCCTCGGAAGGTGGTTTAGCGCGCTATTTCAGGGAGATCTGGGCGTTCCCGGTGCTGACCGAGGACGAGGAATACATGCACGCCGTGCGCTGGCGTGACGAACGGAACGTCGATTCTGCGCACAGTCTCGTGACCAGCCATCTCCGTCTCGTCGCCAAGATTGCCATGGGATTTCGCGGTTACGGTATCCCGGTGGCGGACCTGATTTCCGAAGGCAACATCGGCCTGATGAAAGCCGTGAAGAAATTCGAACCGGAACGGGGTTTCCGGTTGGCGACCTATGCCATGTGGTGGATTCGCGCCGCCATCACCGAGTACATCCTGCGGTCTTGGTCAATGGTGAAGATGGGCACGGTGGCGACCCAGAAGAAGTTGTTCTTCAGCCTCAGGCGTATCAAGCGGCAGCTCAACATCATCGACAACGACGAACTGGCGCCGGATCAGGCGGCCCGTCTCGCCAAGCACTTCAATGTCGCCGAAAATGATATCATCGACATGAACCGGCGTCTGGCAGCACGTGATGCGTCATTGAATACGCCCGTCGGACGTGAACGCGAAGATGGGATGGAGTTTCAGGACACGCTGGTCGATGACGGGCCTTCACCCGAAACATTGGCCGCCGACAAGGAAGAGTCCGACCACCGCCGCGCCCTGATGTCCCAGGCGATGGAACAGTTGCCGGAGCGGGAACGCCACATCCTTGCGGAACGCTGGCTCAAGGACGAGCCGAAAACTTTGGAGGAACTGGGCGTGGTCTACGGCATCAGCCGTGAACGTGTCCGCCAGCTCGAAGCCAGAGCGCTCGACAAGGTGCGCAAGACCGTTTTGACACTATCGGCCGAACCCGCCGAGGCAATGGCGTAACATAGGCGATACATAAGCGTACGCGGCGATCCTTCCGCTGGTTTGTGTTGGATAGACCGCTCGAACAAACTCTCTCGGAGGCCAGGCCGATGCCGCCACGGCGGTCAAACCCGCCCGGCCTCCGAGATTGGACCTCCAAAAAGAATGGGAATCGCGGCCGCTCTTGAATACCCTGTTCAAGGCGTGAAAAGGCGTGTGCGCGCCGTCAACCGCGGGGACCATGAATGATCGTACTGTTCACCGATTTCGGAATGAACGGTCCGTATGTCGGCCAAGTCAAGGCCGTTCTCTACCGCGAAGCTCCGTTGGTCAAAGTCATCGACTTGTTCGCCGACGCGCCGGTGCACAATCCGCAAGCGTCCGCGTACCTGTTGGCCGCATACGTAAAGGAGTTTCCTCCCGGCACTGTTTTTCTGTGCGTCGTGGATCCCGGCGTTGGCGGAGAGCGCTTGCCGATGATCCTCAATGCCGACGGCCGCTGGTTCGTGGGGCCGGAAAACGGCCTCTTTGAACTGGTCATCCGGCGGAACCGGGAAACGCCCCGGTGGTGGCATATCACTTGGCGGCCGGAAAAATTATCGGCGTCCTTTCATGGCCGAGACCTGTTCGCGCCAATCGCAGCCCGCATCGCCCATGACTACACCCCCACGGGAGAAGAACTTCCGATAGACGAGATCCGCCGTAAAAGCTGGCCGGACGACCTCGCCGAAATCATCTATGTGGACGTCTTCGGAAACGCCATGACCGGCATCCGCGCCGAGGTGGTTTCGGAATCGACGACATTGATCGTCGCCGGCCAACATTTGAAATACGCAAAGACGTTTTCAAGTATACCCAAAATGGGGCTTTTCTGGTATGATAATGCCAATGGGTTGGTCGAAGTGGCCGCCAATCAAGGGAGGGCGGTCGACATCCTCGGTGTGAAACCTGGCGATACGGTCAAGTTTGCACCCCCCCGACCGAGAATAAATATTTGAGGATTCCGATCGTTTTACGGATTGGGCTTGCAAGTACACAAAGACTGAAAATATTTTTTCGATTAGAATGGGGGCAGATCGAATAGAGGACACGATGTTTTCAGTCCGATTTTGGGGGGTTCGGGGGAGTATCGCTTGCCCATCTCCGCATCATGTGAAGTTTGGCGGGAACACGAGCTGCGTAGAAGTCGCGGTCGGCGACCATCGTTTTCTTTTGGATGCTGGAACCGGCATTCGCGGTGTCGGCAAGGTCTTTTTGGAGCACGATGTTCGCACCATACACCTGTTACTGACGCACACCCATTGGGATCACATCAACGGCTTTCCGTTTTTCCGGCCCGCTTACGACGCCCATCGGCGTCTCAGAGTCATGGCGGGTCATTTGATCGGGCAAGGCGGCGTTCAACAAGC
>JAHCKI010000320.1 GCA_026125865.1 Rhodospirillales bacterium | reverse complement strand
TCTCGTCGAATTCACCACCGATACCGTCTTCTTCGCCGCCGGTGACGCCCAGTTCGATCTCCAAGCTCATGCCGATCTTCGCCATCCGCCCGAGCACCCGGGCGCATTCACCGAGGTTCCAGTCGATGGGCTCTTCGGAAAGATCAAGCATATGGGAACTGAACAACGGCTTGCCGGTTTCCTTGAAGAACGCCTCGCCATGATCGAGCAGACCCTCGACCCATGGGATGAGCTTCTTATTGGCATGGTCGGTGTGCAACACGACGCAGACGCCATAGTGCTCGGCCATCATATGGACGTGGCGGGCAGCGGAAACTGCACCTAGGACCTTGGCAAGACTACCGTCGGGGAACCCCTGACCGGCGTAGAACTGGGCGCCGCCGTTGGAAAGCTGAATGATGATATCGGACTGGTTCTTGGCGGCCGCTTCCAGCACCGCGTTGACGGTGTTGCTGCTGGTCACGTTGACGGCGGGAAGGGCGTAATTGCCCTCTTTGCAGGCCGCGACGAGCGTGTTGTACTCATCCCCGGTGACGACGCCGGGCTTCAGGGTGTTCTTACCCATGGTATTTTCTCCTCCTCTTGGGCTAGGAAAATCTGGATCGGCGGCGATTGACCGCCGTTCGATCGCCTGTTTAACAGAGACTCACGCCATGACCAAACGCCGTGATGCCGCGGCCGCGTAACGATGCGACATTCGCTGCCGCAAATTTCATCCTTGCAAAGGCCCATCGGATGCCCATGCTCCCCGTACCATGGATGAGATTCCAACGCCGTTTACTCTGATACCGGGCCCTTCGACACCGGCCATGATTGATGGGGGAGGCCAGGCTGCTTGATCCCGACGACGTGGCCCGTCAGGCCGCACAAGATCTGGGCGCAGAAATGGACCCGGGGCTGCCCGCCTGCGTCCAGAATATCCTGACGCACAGCCCAAGCTCCGATCCGGGGTCGCTCATCAACGCCGACAGCCTTGGCGCCTTCATCGTCGCGACCGCCAGGGCTGGCGTTCGCATCATCGCCGACCTCCGCGAGAATCTCGCTCCCCCGGGGCACGCACTCGTCCAGCGGCGACTGCAACGGGAAATGGGCATAGATGAGGGCATGTCCCCCGACCACGACACGGTCATCGACACCATCGTCGAAACCCTCATCCACGCCCATGGCAACGCCACCAACGATAATTGATCGCCCCCGGACGCCATCAAGCCAGCCCCCAGATCTTGAAAGGCGCATCCTGGGTGTCATAACGAAAACCAATATCCGTGCGAGCTTAAAGCGTTGATTTTGCTTCGTCATTTCTGGCACAATGCAACGATGAGAGAGTAGGACATGGGAACGGTACGCGGCAGCGCAAACGAGGCTATCGCATTTGAAGGCTCAGGAAGCTTCAGGCTCACGGTAGACGCTTCGCGTCCACTTCGTGCACGCCAGGCTCACCATGAGGTGTTCCCCTTTTTGGGCCAGTACTTCACCCTGAGCCCGTCGAAGGGTGAGACACATACCAGTCTGAGCTTCAGTGGCCAGGACGTCAGCCAAAGTCATTTGCGATCGCCCTGACATCGCAATCGGGTATTCGGCCAATGTTCGGAATTATTGCCAATATGCATCGCTGTCAGCGATTTAAGCCGTGAGTTTAAATAACAACCACTCGGTCTGTTTCTATTCCGACCTCCCCGCCGTACAGAATTACTTCGATGTCACGGATCAGGCGGCATTCTTCGCCGCACCCGATGATTGGACCGTCGTCGTGGCGGATATCGTCGGATCGACGAAAGCGGTTGCCGAGGGGCGATACAGAACCGTCAACATGATTGGCGCCGCGTGTATCACAGCCGCGCTCGGCGTCTTCAGCGAAACAGTCATCGCGTATGTCTTCGGCGGCGACGGCGCGACGCTTCTGATACCCCCATCCGCCGTAGACGCGGTTTGCGGGGCATTGGGGGCACTGCAAAGCCGATCCAAGCGGGTTTTCGGAATGGAGCTTCGGGTTGGCGCGGTACCGGTAGCGGACATTCGTGCGCGCGGCCGTGACGTTCGCGTCGCCAAACTCGCGCTCAGTCCTGGTAACGATCTGGCGCTGTTTTCCGGAGGCGGTTTTTCGCTTGCCGATGGGCTGGTCAAATCGGCTGAAACCGGTCCAAAATATGCCGTTCCGGCAAACGATCGACAGGACTTGCTCGACATATCGAACCTGTCGTGCCGCTGGCAACGCCTGAAGCCCGGGGCCGGAACCATGATCGCCTTGCTCGTCGCCGCGCAAGGCTCGACCCAGGCAATTCGCAATGAAAACTATGCGATCGCGCTGCGGCGGATCCAGGACGTGATCGGAGACCCGATTTCCCATGCCCCGGCGAACGATCGATCGCTGACCTTTGTGTGGCCGCCGCGGGGGACAAGGCTCGAAGCATTGATGGTGGACGGCCGTACCCGAATTGGGCGGATCTGCCACATCCTGATGCAGGCCGCCTTTCAGTGGGCAGGGCACAAATACGGAAAGAAGTTCGGAGACTACAACGCCCCGGCCTACAAGGAAGAACTGAAGCGGAACACCGACTTCCAGCGATTCGACGATATGATCCGTTTCGTTCTGGATTGCGGCGATGAAGATGTGCTCGCCCTTCGCAGGACCTTGGGAGAACTGGAGGAGCGCAATCTCATTGTCTACGGCCTGCATACCGCCCGACGTGGACTGATGACCTGTCTCGTCTTCGACCTCAAGACAAGCCGCCACATCCATTTCGTCGATGCCGACGAGGGCGGTTTTACCCTGGCGGCGCGTGAACTGAAGGCGAAGATGAAAGGCTAAGGGTCTGTTCCGGAATAAGTGATGTGTTTGGCGGGGCGGATCAAGCCCTCTCAGCGGTCTCCCGTCCATGCCTGCAGGCCGTCCGAAACATTCCCGGAGCGTTCGTGCTTTCCTTATGGCCCCGGCTCTCAGACTGCAGTATTCTTTATGAATCCAAAAAGAACAACCAAACTTCAAACGGCTTCACAATGGGAGGGAGCAATGCAGCCAACGCGAGGACTGCAATTGAGCCGGGAGCAACTGCTTCAGGCCTATCGTGGTATGCGTACCATCCGGGCGTTCGAAGATCGTGTTCATGACGAGTTCGCCGCCGGATCCATTCCTGGCTTTGTCCATCTCTACGCCGGCGAGGAAGCGTCCGCGATCGGCGTTTGCATGGACCTGAGCGACAAAGACTGTATCGCCAGCACCCATCGCGGACACGGTCACTGTATCGCCAAGGGCTGCGACGTCACCGCGATGATGAAAGAGATCTTCGG
>JAHCKI010000032.1 GCA_026125865.1 Rhodospirillales bacterium | reverse complement strand
GGCGGCGTCGACCAGCGCCTTGAAGGCGTCGGGCTCCCGTATGGCCAGATCCGACAGCACCTTGCGGTCGATCTCGATCCCCGCCTTGTTAAGCCCGTTCATGAACTGGGAATAGGTCAATCCATGTTCGCGGGCGCCGGCGTTGATCCGCTGGATCCACAACCGCCGGAACGCTCTCTTGCGATTGCGCCGGTCGCGATAGGCGTATTGCAGGCCCTTTTCGACCCGCTCGACCGCAACGCGATAGACATTGTTGCCGCGCCCGCGATAACCCGAGGCGCGATCGATCACTTTTTTATGGCGGGCTCTCGCCGTTACGCCACGTTTGACTCGTGCCATCTTCCGACCTCCTAGCGATACGGCATTCCGGACTTGGCAATGCCCGCATCGGCCTTGCAAAGCACCATGGTTCCCCGCGCCTTTCGCTTCATTTTTTGCGGCCGTTTGCGCAGGTTGTGCTGCTTAAAGCCGACATTGGCGCGGACTTTGCCCGTGGCCGTCAGTCGGAAGCGCTTCTTAAACGACGACTTGGTTTTCAATTTGGGCATTTCGGCTTCCTTTCTTGATCGACACATACCCTTTTTCGCAACCGGCCACCACGTATACGGAAAGCCGGTTCACATTCGAAGCCAGGTCATAATCGGAGCGGCTCGGCATGCCCCTGCCGCGACCACTCCCATTCCGAGTTCTCGAAGCCGTGGCTTATAAGGCCGTTGGTGCCCCAATGCAAGGCAGCGCTCCCTCGCGGTTGCCGATCGGTGGTGTTGACGTTTGCCGGCGCGCTTGCGAGTTTCGGTCTCCGCTCTGATTATCCCGACAACAGGACCCGATACAGGTGCGCCAAGGAGGCGAGGCATGGACGACTATACGAAGACACCGCGGACGCGGTTGCGACGGGCGTCGCAGCGGGGCCAGTATGATCGCGATACCGTTCATGCCATCCTCGATGCTGGCGCGCTCTGTCATGTCGGTTATGTCATCGACGGACAGCCTTATGTCACGCCGACCCTGTACTGGCGGGAGGGGGAGCGGGTATATTGGCATGGCTCGGCGGCCAGCCGCATGGTGCGCCACCAAGCCGGCGGGGAACCCATCTGTCTCACCGTCAGTCACCTGGACGCCCTGGTTTTGGCGCGCTCAGCGTTTCACCATTCGGTCAATTACCGCTCGGTAATGATTCTCGGGCACGCGCGCCTCGTGGAGGACGACGCCGAAAAGGCGGCACGGTTGAAGACGTTCGTTGACGGCTTGTTTCCGGGTCGCTGGGATGAACTCCGGCCGATGACGGCGCAGGAACTAAAAGCCACATCGCTCCTGGTCATGGACCTGAACGAGGTATCGGCCAAGGTGCGCAGCGGCGGACCGATCGACGACGAAGAGGACTACGACTGGCCGACCTGGGCCGGTGTGGTGCCGCTCCACACGCAAATGGGTGATCCCGAACCTTGTCCCCGTCTCGCCGACAGCATTGATGTTCCGACTAACCTTATGAATTTCCTTGATTTTGACCGGTACAAGAAAATTTGAAAAAAAGTCTTGCGGCAATAACCCGTTTGGGGTATACCAACACTTGTCCCGCGAGCGTCCATAGCGGATCGACTACCCCCTAGTCCGGTTCGCTTTGACCTCCTCCCAATCCAACTAGGCCGCCCTACGGGGCGGCTTTTTTGTTGAGTGCGCTTTTCGATCCGCATTTTTAGGCGCGCGACCGTGCCCTGTCACGAAAGTTTACCAAAACTTCGCTAAGTCGACGTTTGGCAGGCGCGATCAACATGTAGTACGTTACGCGCGCTCCATAGCGGGATGCAGGTGGCGCCAAATAAATGGATTACCTTCCAGCCCTCGTTCTGAACGCCGATTTCCGGCCGTTGAGCTATTTCCCGCTGTCCCTCTGGCCTTGGCAGGATTCGATCAAGGCCGTTTTCCTCGGCCGCGTGAATGTCATCTCGGAGTATGACCGCGCCGTCCATTCTCCCACGCGCGCGATGCGGCTGCCGAGCGTCATTTCGTTGAAAACATACGTGCCGATGAGCAGGCGCCCGGCGTTCACCCGGTTCAATGTATTTCTGCGCGATCGCTTCACGTGCCAATACTGCGGCGACCACCTGCCGGCGGAATACCTGACCTTCGACCATGTGATCCCGCGGGCGCGCGGCGGCCGTACCCAGTGGTCGAACGTGGTGACGGCGTGCGAACCCTGCAACCTCCGCAAAGGCCACCGGGTGCCGAAGGAAAGCGGCATCCATCCATTGCGTCCGGCCTATGAGCCGTCGAACCACGAACTGCAGGAAAACGGCCGGTCGTTTCCGCCCAATTTCCTGCACGAGAGCTGGCGCGACTTCCTGTACTGGGACACCGAGCTGGAGCCCTCCTAACGGCGACGGCGGGATGGCGGCGGCGAGTGTTTTGACAACGGTCTCGGTTTCCGTATACTCCGCCCTTCTCATTCCCGGGAACGCTGGCCGATAGGCCACGCCTTTTTTAATGGACTACCGGGACAACAAATCCGAAAACAGGGCTGCAACATGAGCAAGCGCATCGAAGCGAAATACAAGATCAATCGCCGTCTCGGCGTCAATCTCTGGGGGCGTCCCAAGAGCCCCCTCAACAAGCGCGACTATGGTCCCGGTCAGCACGGGCAACGCCGGCGCAAACCGACGGACTTCGGCGAACAGTTGATGGCCAAACAGAAGCTCAAGGGCTACTACGGCAACATCAGCGAACGGCAGTTCCGGCGGTATTACAGCGAGGCCGTGCGCCGCAAGGGCGACACCTCGGAAAACCTCATCGGATTGCTCGAAAGGCGGCTGGATGCGGCCGTGTACCGCATGCGGTTCGTGCCCACCGTTTTCGCGGCGCGTCAGTTCGTGAACCATGGCCATATCAAGGTCAACGGCCGCCGGGTGAACATTCCCTCGTATCTCCTCAAGGACGGCGACGTGGTCGAAGTGAAGGAGAACTCGCGCGAAATAATCATGGTGCTGGAGGCGATCGAATCGCCCGAGCGCGAACTGCCAGATTATGTCAGCGTCGACTACAACAAGATGCGGGGAACGTTCGTCCGGGCGCCGAAACTCTCGGACGTGCCCTACCCGGTGCAGATGGAACCGCACCTCGTCATCGAATACTACTCCCGCTGATCGAAACCACCGACAACCTCCGCCGCCGGCACTCCCGCGCCGCAACGCCGGGAGTGCGACTACTTGCCGGTTGTATTATTCGCGCCTATAATTCGCGTTAATAATAAATGGAATAATGGAGGCGGTCTTGAGCACAGCTATTCGCAGGCGCGCCGTAGTGGCGGGTCTGGGATTTGCACTTTTCGCGAGCATCGTTGCCCCGGGGAAAGCAGATGACGACGACGAAGGGGTATCGAAGAAGCGGAACAGCGATACCGACGAAGAAAAATTGACCCCGGAAGAGCGCGCACAAAGGGCTATGGAAGCGGCCGAAGAGCGGGAAACTCAGCGGGATGAGAAACGAAGCGACAAACAAGAACGGAAAGAAGCACGCGAATTCGCTCGCGAGATACGCCGAGAGGATAGGCGAAGCAAACGAAGCACATTTCGACGCTCGACGCGCTTCGCGAGCGGCCGCGGCCGTTAGAGTGATTCCATGAAAGGGGGCGTGGCGCGCATGTGGCAGTGTCATGCTTGCCCGCCCGCGAAAGGCTCAGGCTGGCGCGCAGCGCACCCTTGGCGCGGCTCGACGGCGCGCGTGGCGAATCTGATTTCACTGTGCCACCGCCGGCACGTCAACCGCTATCGCAGACTCCTGTCTGGGATCGAGTTCCACGATTACGGGACTTGTCCTGGGCACGGCGACGAAGGTTTGTTGCTCGTCCAGAGGGACCGGCGGCCTTCGCGTCATTCTGTACAAGCCGAACAGGCCCAGGAGCCCGTGAACGCCGGCCGTGTATGCGAACAGCGCCCATCCGCCAAATTCCTCCATGACAAACGACGCGCCGTAGGGACCAAGCGTTGCGCCGATACCAAAGACGAGCAGCAATCCGCCGCTGGCCTCGACGAAGTCCGCGGGGGAGACATGGTCGTTCATGTGGGCGACACAAAGGGAATAGATCGGCATGATTGTGCCGCCATACATGGCCGCAAGCGGTAAAAGTAAGGTCACGGGGACGTCGAAGAGCAAGGCGACGGCGCCGCCCACACCGGCAGCGGCAAAGCACACAAAAATGAGGATCGATCGCCTGTCGAAGCGGTCGGAAACGTAGCCGATCGGCCATTGCAGGAGAGCCCCGCCGATGACCGCGGCGCTCATGAAGTAGGCGACGATGTCGATCGAATGCCCCGTCATGCGCACGAACACGGGCGCGAGCCCCCAAAAGGCGCCGTTGGCGAGCCCGACGGCGAAGCTACCGGCGAGGCCGAGCGGTGAAATGGTATAGAGCATCAACAGGCGAATTCGCGCCTTCTGAATAGGCGCCGGCGCCACGGACCTGGTCAAGCATACCGGCACCAGCGACAGACAGACGAGGATGGAGACGGCGCAAAACAGGGGATAGCCGCGCGGATCCGCCTGTCGTCATCAGCAGTTGACCGACCCCGTATTGGCGGTGAGGTCACGATCCGGTAGATCGAGTAGTGACCCGCCCTCTGGTCTCCCGCGTGGTGCGCCTCGTTGAGCCAGCTTTCGATGACCATATATAAAGCCCGCAAAAGCAAAGCCAATGACCACGCGAAGGGCGATCCACGCCTCCGGCCTTACGATCATGGCGTGAACAAGGGAGCTGGCAGCAGCTATCGCCGCGAACGAGGCAAAGGCGCGGATGTGACCTGCACGCTGGATGATACCGGGCGCAAGCAGCGATCCGGCGATGAAACCCGCGAAGTAGCCCGTGACCAGAAGACCGATCTGTGCCGTGGGGAACGCTTCCAGCGACGCGCGGACGGAAATGAGCGTACCTTGCAGCCCATTTCCGGCGAGCAGGATGGAGGCGGACAGGAGGAGAGCGCTGATCGCTCCGACGGCCGCAAACATGCGCTCTCAGCCGATTTCCCGCTCCGGTACGAAAATGACTGTCGCCAGGGGCGGCAGGGTCAGCTCGAGTGACAACGGGCGGCCGTGGCATGGCGTTTCCGCCGCCAGGACAGCGCCAGCATTGCCGATATTGCCGCCGCCATAGATTTTGGCGTCGGTGTTGATGCACTCGCGATAGAGACCGCCCCTCGGAACGCCGACCTTGTACGACTCGCGGATGATTGGGGTCAGGTTGCAGACGACAACGGCGATGTCGGCGGGTTCGCGTCCCTTGCGCAGGAAGGAGATGACGCTCTTCTCCCAGTCCGTGCAGTCGATCCATTCGAACCCCGCGGGCTCGCAATCGAGCTGGTGAAGGGCCGAAACGTCGCGATAGAGGTGATTGAGATCGCGAACCAGCCGCTGCACGCCCGAATGGGATGGGTCGTCGAGCAGGTGCCAGTCGAGGCTGGCGTCATGGTTCCATTCCCGCTCCTGCGCGAACTCGCAACCCATGAACAGCAGCTTCTTGCCGGGGTGGGTGAACATGAACGCGTAATAGGCACGCAGGTTGGCGAACTTCTGCCAGCGATCCCCGGGCATCTTGCCGATCAGCGAGCCCTTGCCGTGCACCACCTCGTCGTGACTGAGCGGTAGCACGAAGTTCTCGGCGAAAGCGTATGTCAATGTGAAGGTAAGCTGGTCGTGGTGGTACTTGCGGAAAACCGGGTCCTTGCTGATGTAGGACAGGGTGTCGTGCATCCAGCCCATGTTCCACTTGTAGCCGAAGCCCAGCCCACCGAGGTAGGTCGGCCGCGAGACCATGGGCCATGACGTGGACTCTTCGGCGATGGTGGCCACGTCGGGGAACTGGCCGTAAAGGTGTTCGTTGCAGCGCCTGAGGAAGGCGATGGCGTCCAGATTTTCGTTGCCGCCATGCTTGTTGGGGATCCATTCGCCTTCGCGGCGGCTGTAGTCCAAGTAGAGCATCGAGGCGACGGCATCGACGCGAAGGCCGTCCAGATGATACTCCTCAATCCAGAACAGGGCGTTGTTAAGGAGGAAATCGGCCACCTCATAGCGGCCGTAGTTGTAGATTAATGTGCCCCAGTCCATGTGCTTGCCGAGGCGGGGATCCGAATGCTCGTACAGCGCCGTGCCGTCGAACCAGCCGAGACCTTGGGGATCGCTGGGGAAATGTCCGGGAACCCAATCATTGATGACGCCGATACCGGCCTGATGGCAGCGATCGACGAAGTTGCGGAACTCGTCCGGTCGGCCGAAGCGGCTTGTCGGCGCAAACAATCCCAGCGGCTGATAGCCCCAGGAGCCGTCGAACGGGTGCTCGGAGATGGGTAGCACCTCGATGTGCGTAAATCCCATCTCTTGGACATAAGGAATAAGGGTGTCGGCCAACTCGTGATAGGTCAGATACCGGCGCCCCTCCTCGACGCCGCGCCGCCAGGAACCAAGATGAACTTCGTATATGGAGACCGGCGCGTCCCGCGCGATCGTTGCGCTACGCTTCTTGATCCAGGCGCCGTCGTCCCAACGGTATCGTGAGAGGTCGTACACGATACCCGCCGTCCCCGGCGCCTGCTCGCAGAAGAACGCGAACGGATCGGCCTTCAGCGCCATCAGTTTTCCGTTCTTGGACGCGATCTCATATTTGTACAGGGTGTCGCCTTCGAGAGCGGGTAGAAAGATCTCCCAAACCCCGCACTCGGCGCGAAACCGCATGGGATGGCGTCGCCCGTCCCAGTCGTTGAAATCGCCGACCACGCTCACTCGGGAGGCGTTGGGTGCCCATACGGTAAACCCGACGCCCTTGACGCCCTCCATCTTCATGGGATGGGCGCCTAACTTCTCATCAAGCCGGAGATGCTTGCCTTCGGCGATGAGGTGCACATCCATCTCCCCCAGAATCGGCGGAAAGCTGTAGGGATCGTAGATGTCCGTCGTGCCGTCTTTGGTGTCCAGGCGCAGCCGATAGGGGAACCTCAACCCGGTTCGGCCGATGGGACCAGCGAACATGCCCTCGGCATGGACGCGCGGCAGCTCGGCGACAACGGCGCCGTCTTTTGCATCGATTACCGAGACCGCTCGGGCCTGCGGAAGGAAGGCCCGGACCACAAGTCCATTCTTGCCGTCCTCGTGCATCCCGAGAAAAGAGAACGGATCAGCGTGCTTGGCGTCGACGATCTTCAGCACGCTGGTGCGAAACTGATTGGGTGTCATGTTCTCATGCCTTCCTTGACGTCATGATCCGATGCAGACCCAGAAGGGGGATCCGGACCCAGGTCGGGCGATTGGCCACTTCATATCGAATTTCGTAGGCCGCCTTTTCGATCAGGAAGAGATCAAGCAGCGCCTGCGCTTGTTCGCGATTCTCCGGATAGGATGGGCACCCTTCGATGACGGCTTCGTAACCGGAGAGGAATGCATCGACGGCTTGCTGCTCCCAGTACTCGATGACGGGACGCAGTTCCTCGAAATCCTCCGGCCGATCCTCGGTCGCGCTGAACAACGCCGCCCAAGCCGCATAGTTAAAGGAGCGGAGCATTCCCGCCACGTCTTTCAACGGAGAGTGCTTTGCCCGCCGTTCTTCCAGCGATCGAAGAGGCTCGCCTTCGAAGTCGATGATCATCCAGTCATCCTTGACGACGAGGGCCTGTCCCAAATGGAAATCGCCATGATAACGGGTCTTCGCCGCGGACACCTGTTCCGGGACCAAGCCCGCAATCAGGTTTTGCAGAGCGTCGCCCTGTTCCAGGATCTCGCTCGCCAAGTCGCGCGTGGCGTCGGATAGCGACTCCATCGACCGCTGCAGCGACGACAGTGCGTCGGCGGCCGACCTTTGCACCTGTTGTTTCCAGGACGCAATATCGGACGCGGTGATCGGCTCCGGATCGAAAGCCCCATTGCCGGTCGTGAGACTAAAGGCCTGGTGCAGTTCGCCGGTCCTGACCCCAAGGGTTTCCGTGAGCAGCAAATACATCTGGCTCAGATCCGGCAGACCGGGCTCCGATTCCGCCCCGTCGACCTGCGCCTGTTCCAATATCCGCGCCAGATGGTTCAGTGTGTAGCGCCAGCCGTCCCCTTGATTGCGAACAAAACTCTGGAGGATGCAGAGCGCTGTCGGCGCGCCGTCGGTGTCCACATGTTCCACCGCACCCAAAAGCGGCGGCGTGTTGGCGTAGTCCGCAGTTTCCGTGAGAAACCGGGCGACTTCGAGTTCGATGTGTATTCCCTGATGCAGCCTTCTGTAGCTCTTGGCGACGATCGCATCACCAATGATGATGGATGTATTGCTCTGTTCGACGCCGATCGCGCGCACCTCGGGTTCGCGGTCGAACACCACCTCCTTAAGCTTGCTGCTGGGTACGAACCGGATATCGCCTTGCGATGCTTGGAGACTCCGCCCATCGCGCAGCGCGGCCAACACTTCCAATACGAAACTCCCATCCGCATGGGCGTCGTGGATGAGCCCGGAGCGCGGTCCCATACGAACCCGGCCAAGGGCACAGGGCAGGAACCGTGTCGGCTCCTCCGTCGCCGTCTCCCAAGCGATCGAAAGCGGCATGAAGTAGAGGTGACGATCGCCCCCGGCGATGGTGGCTTCAACGATGTCCAGCACCCAACCGCGGTCGCTCGTCCCCTTTCAGCAATGCCCGCGCAAAAACGCTGTAACGCTCGATGCTTTGATCCTGGGCCGCGAACCACCGTTGCTTCGGTAGGGAATGATGACAGGAGCTCGGGCGTACTTCTGTCTTTCGTTCGCCATGAGGCTTTGCCAGCCTTGCGGCAAAACCAATGTCGAAAGCTCGGGGAGACTGAGCGGCGCCTCGGTGTGCCACGAAGGGGCCTCGGCTTCAAGCGTGAGCAGGAACCAGAAGAAGGCATAGGGCTGTAGCGTGAGCAGGTAGGGAAGGTTCCCGATCGGTGGAAACGCGCTTCGGCTCAACAGCTCGATGGGTACCCGCCCCTTGGAAGCGGACAGGTCCAGTTCCACCGGCTCCGCCGAGCGGGCGAGGTTGGCCACACACAGGACGACTTCGTCCTCGTGCGCAACCAGATAGGCCAGCACTTTGCGATTGCCCGGGTAAAGCAGACCTTGCCGCGCTCCAGACACTTCCGCGAACGCCGCACCGCGAGCAGCTGCTGCAGCCAGTTGAGATGACGACGGATCCTGGTACACGCCTCGACGTTGACGGCTTCGTAGCCATAGACGGGGTCCATGATCGGCGGCAGATAGAGCTGGGCCGGATTGGCACGCGAGAAGCCGCCGTTGCGGTCCGGCGACCACTGCATCGGCGTGCGCACGCCGTTGCGGTCACCGAGAAATATGTTGTCGCCCATGCCGATTTCGTCACCATAGTAGATGATCGGAGTGCCGGGCATGGACATGAGCAGGCTGTTGAGAAGCTCGATCTTGCGGCGGTCGTTGTTGAGAAGCGGAGCCAGGCGTCGGCGAATGCCGACGTTGATTTTCGCACGCGGATCGCTGGCATAGAATTTGTACATGTAGTCGCGCTCACGATCGGTGACCATTTCCAGGGTCAGCTCATCGTGATTGCGCAGAAACATGCCCCATTGGCAATTCCCCGGCGGTTCCGGTGTTTGCCTGATGATGTCGGTGATGGGGAGGCGATCCTCCTGGGCTACGGCCATGAACAGGCGCGGCATCAAGGGGAAGTGGAACGCCATATGACACTCGTCGTCATCGCCGAAGTAGGGCAGCACGTCCTCGGGCCACTGGTTGGCCTCCGCCAGAAGCATGCAACCGGGATGACTTTCATCCATGGCGGCGCGCAGTTTCTTGATGGCGGCATGGGTTTCCGGTAGGTTTTCGTTGTTGGTGCCTTCGCGTTCGCAGAGATAGGGCACGGCATCCAGGCGGAGTCCGTCGACGCCGGCGTCCAGCCAATACCGCATGGTGTCGATTACCGCCTGAACGACACGCGGATTGTCGAAATTGAGGTCCGGTTGGTGCGAAAAGAAACGGTGCCAATAGTAGGCTTTGGCTTCGGTATCCCAGGCCCAGTTCGACGTTTCGGTGTCGGTGAAGATGATCCGGGTGCCAGCGTACTTCTTGTCGGTATCGCTCCAGACATAGTAATCCCGCCACTTGGAGCCGGGCTTGGACATGCGGGCGCGCTGGAACCACGGGTGTTGATCCGACGTGTGGTTAACGACGAGTTCTGTGATGACATGGAGGCCGCGTCGATGGGCCTCGCGAACAAAGGCTCGGAAATCCCGCATCGTTCCATAGGACGGATGAATATTCCGGTAGTCGGCAATGTCGTAACCGTCGTCACGTAACGGAGACGGATAAAACGGCAGCAGCCAAATCGCGGTGACACCCAGATTCTGAATGTAGTCCAGCTTCGACGTCAGCCCCGCGAAATCGCCCATGCCGTTGCCGGTGGAATCGCAGTAGGCTTTGACGTGGAGCTGGTAAATGACGGCATCTTTGTACCACAGAGGGTCGTTGGTCTTCATGCTGGAGGTCTCTCCGGGTGGGTTGTTTTGTTGCTGTTTGGATGACTCGCAAAGTCATATCCGATGGCTTCGAGGGGCCATTTCCGCGATGAGGTGTGGGTGTTCCATGAGGTTAAGCTGTGTTTGATTGCCGCGATCGTTCCAACGTCACGCGCAGCTGTGAATCGTCCTTGATGTGCAGATCCCGTTGGGCGAACGGGATCCGCACGCCATTTTCGCGGAATTTGTCCCACATGGCGAGCAGTATCTCGCTGCGCACGTTGATGATGCCGTTTGCCGGATCGGTGATCCAGATCCTGAGTTCCAGGTTGACCGAACTGTCCCCAAATCCCATGAGCCGGCAAACCGGCGCCGGATCCTTTAGAACCCTTGGGTTTTCCTTTGCCGCTTCGACTGCAAGCCGGATTGCGGTTCGAACGTCGGAATCATACGAGACTCCGAACGGTGTAAGAAGGCGCAGGCGGTTGTCGTTGAACGACCAATTGATGACCCGCTTGGTAATAAGGTCTTCGTTGGGGATTAACCACTCGGTTCCATCGCGGGTGGTGACGGAAGCGTAGCGCGCATTGAGCGCCGTCACCCAGCCGAAGAAATGGCCCGTATGGGTTCCTGGTTCGCTTACTTCGATGACATCCCCGGGTTTGATCGACCGGTCGAGCAAGAGAATGATGCCGCTGATAAGATTGGATATCGGCTTCTGCAGGCCAAAGCCGACGCCAACACCGACCGCACCCGAAAAAACCGCGAACGCCGTCAAGTCTATGCCGATGCTGTTGAGAGCAATCAGGATCGCGGCGGCAACGAGCGTTACTTTCAGCAGCTTGCCTGTGAGCAACTTTAGCGAAGGCGTCAACGATCGTGCCCGATGGACACGTTGCTCAAGAACGCGCGAAGCCATCACCGCGAGCCACAGGAACAGGGCAAGCTCCGAGCCGCCCTTGATGACATCGAGCGCCGAGACATAGGTGTTGCCCAACCGCATGCCGATCTCTTCGAGATACAGAATCGTCGGCTGGAGGAGGCCGACAATGTCCAGAGCGGCAACCGCGAAGGCGAAGAGAGCCACCACGCGGGACAGCGTCTCGTTGCGAATGAGCTGGGTCGCAAGCCGGATAGCGATCCAGAAGAGAACGAGGTTGATGATCGTCGTCAGCAGTATGACCGGCCAGGCAAGGTTCTGCGCCAGGATTCGAATGAGCAGTAAGGCGACCAGCGTGAAGACCGGAAAATCGAGCGCGGCAATGGTACTGAGCAGCAACCGGGCGGATCGCTCCGTCATGCGCAACTTGGTGTTCCACCGGTTGACCCGCACATTAAACATCCGCGAGACCAAATAGGCGATACCGATCCCCACCGCCGCCGCGATCAGTTGGACGAGAGTGGTCCAAACGAGGACTTCGGTCACGAACCAGTGCTCGACTTTCATTTGCAGGCTTTCCAGCCAAATGAGATCAATCAGTTCTCCGTATCCGTACATCTCCGTTCTCCAAGGTGATCTGCGCCTCCGCCGCTGCCCCGGCCGATCTTTAGGATTTGGCTCCACGACTCAGCATGTCGGCATGCGGACTTCTTGGCTCTCGCGCCGAACATACATCCTCGCGCCAGATCAAGATCCCGTCGTGTTAGTGCAAAATGCGACCAGGTTACTCGACCTGATCGCATTTTTCTCTAGCAGGAATTAGAGCACCGTGCGAATAGGCTCAGTCAGTCAAATCGCACTGTCGTGCTCTAGTGGCGGTGACATTTGCGTGTTGATGCGTTTCGAAACGATCCCGGTTACTTGTTGCCACCGACAAAAGACGGTCATCAGGCCCCAAAGCCTACCAATTAAAATACCTTCTGCCCGACAACATTCAAATGGTGTTGTTTCACCGTTACTTATTCCAACCGGCGGAGAAATTACTCCCTGATCACGAACACTGACCGCTTGAACTGGTGAAGTACGCGTTCCGCGTTCGGGCCGATGACGTAGTCGGTGTACTCGGGCCTGTGCGAAGCCATGATGATCGCATCGGCATCTATTCTTTCGGCCGCCTTCACGATCTCCCTGTAAATACTGCCGTGGGCAACGATGTGCTGGACGGTGATATCCTTCGGCACATGTTCCCCCACGAACTTCTCCAGGATCGTCTTCGCCTTTTCCAGCATCCCTTGCTCATACCCCGGGGGAAAGAATTGCGAGACGTAGTGAAAGCCGTAATCGGGCACAACCGTCATGACATAAAGGTGCGCCCCATAGTGGAGGGCAAAGTCGACTGCAAACGGCACCGACCGTTCCCAGGAACTCTTCTCGCCGAGGTCGACGGGGACCAGAATGTTCTTGTACATGCTCTATCCTCGCTCTCACGCTGACTGTACGGCCGGTTCCAACGGCCGCCGCATCCGCTGCAGGAACACAACCCCGGCCAGGATCAACAAGGCCGGAATGAACATCAGCTCCTTCTGCGGCTGGGCGCTCGGAGCGCGAACCTTCAGAATCTTCTGATCGAACTCCAGGTTTGCCTTCTGGGCCGGGCTATCGAATGTAACGTTGTCGATGAGGACGTCCTCGCCCTTTGTCAAAAGCTCGAGCCCGGCGCTTGCTAGACGCTCTTCTTCGCTCGCCCCGTCCGGGACCGTCAGTGTCGTCACGAATTCCCTCGGCTGACCGATGTCATCGACGCCGAGGATTCGCAACCTCAGTTCTGATCCGACCGACGCCTCCGCCAACGCCTTGGAGAACCCAGTTGGCGGAAGATCCTCGTAGGGCGGCACGATCATGTCCATCCAGAACCCTGGCCTAAATAGCGTGAACGCGACCAGAAGCAGCAGCAGGCTTTCGTAGATCCGGCTTTTCACCACGAAGAACCCTTGAGTCGCCGCCGCAAACACCAACATGGCGACGGTGGCGACGACAAAGATCAGGACTCCGTGAAGCGGGTGGACGTCGATCAACAGCAAGTCCGTGTTGAAAATGAACAGGAACGGCAACAACGCGGTGCGCAGGCTGTAGAAGAAGGCAACGAAACCGGTCCTGATCGGATCGCCGCCCGACACCGCCGCCGCGGCGAACGAGGCAAGGCCAACCGGCGGCGTCACATCCGCCATGATGCCGAAATAGAACACGAACATGTGCACCGCGATCAGAGGAC
>JAHCKI010000319.1 GCA_026125865.1 Rhodospirillales bacterium | reverse complement strand
GAACACGCATTTCGGCGCCACTCGAAGTTCGTGTGACAAGCGAGGCGGTCGTGCGCAAGCCGCGTACAAGGTCCGATCGCGGATCGGGTCGGGGTAGCGGGACTGGGCCCGCTACCCCTCCCACACCACCGGACGTACGGTTTTCCGTATCCGGCGGTTGAACCCGACGGCTATGGCGCCGTCGAAAGAACGGGAGCGGTTCCAGGGACACCTTACGCGATTTCGTCGACGGTGGGTCCGCTGACGTTTGAGCGGAACCCGCACCGGATTTCGTATAGCGGCTATTCCGTAGGGCGTCCCAGGTTCGCGCGGGAGATAACGGCTATTCCGTAAGGCTTTCCCGGATCGCGGAGCCGCCCCTGGCCGGTGAGCGAAAGGCCAGTCTTTACATGAACTTGAACATGCTCGCAGACTCGCACTTGAAAATGAGGGGCCTTGAACCAAGATGGTGTCATTCCTCCTTTCTTGAGCCGTTGTCGCGTAGGGGTGAGCAGGTGCGCATGAAATCAACCAATCGACTGGGAGGCGAAATGTCGAATGAGCCCATACGTTGTTCGCTTCGCTCAAGACTCACCGGAAAGCAGGCAACAGAAAAAACACCTGCGAACTGGCCCCCTTCTTCCCCATCCAACCGCAAGAACCGCGAAGGTCACGGTCGACTAACTCTTCCAGTTGGCGGCGACGCGGGTGATGATCCAGGCCATGGCGATGGCGAGACACGGGATGAGAATCAGGTTGTAGCGGGCCACGTTGACCGACACGAAAGCGTTGAAACCGGCCATGTACCAGGGCGGCAGGGCGAACACGATGGCCTCGCTCCATCGGCGGCGAATGGCCATCACGGCCGCCGGTACGAAGCAGATGATGGCGATCAGTCCCCAGTACTTGGCGACCCAAAGTCCCCGCCACAGGATCGCGAAGGTGACCATGATGTGTTTGAACGGTTCGGCAAGCATGTGCTCGCGAATGAGATACGCGAGGTGCTCGCTCTGGCCGCCGGCCGCCGCCAATGTCTGCGGATAGAAATACCGACCGGCTGCTCTGTAGTAGCTGTCGGGGTGGTCGAACGACAATCGCTCGTACAGGCTTGGATCGAAAAGCGCCGCCGCCAGGCTGTCGCCGAAATCGGGCAGCCAGTAGACAAAGGAAACCAACCATTCCGTCCACGACATGGCGTTGTAGGAAAGGCGATACGCCAACTCGTGACTTGCGTAGCCCGATGTGATGCCGACGACGCCAAGCAAGGTCGCGTTGCGGATCACCCATGGCGCGATTACCGCGCCGTAGCCCAGCACCAGCATCGACGTCAGCAATGCCGGACGCCCGAGGCGCCCCCGGTGGGCGACAAGCAACCCCACGGGCGCGAACACAACGCCGGCGTAAAACAGGTAGGCAAAGGATGGCCGCACGAGGGTACACAAACCAACCAACACGCCTCCCGCAAGCCAAAGCCACGGTGATTGCCGTTTCCAGGCCAGCACCATTACGATGGAAAAAGCCGTAAACAAGGGAAAGGTCAAGATTTCGGTGAGAAACTGGACGGCATACTGAGCGTATTTTCCCGTGGTCAGCGCCAGCAGCATGGCCAGCCAGGCGCATACGTATGATCCGCAAACGACGCGCCCGGCAACGAACACAAGAAAGGCGGCGATCGCGGCAACGGCCCCTTGGACCGGTATCAGCAGCCCAAAATCATTGTTGCACCCCGCCTCCCGCCATCGCTTGCGATGTTTGAGCGTGCAGGTGAGCGTGTCGTTGAGGCCCGGATCGAACGCCATCACCGCCGCGACAAAGGCGGGATATAGTGGCGCCACGAACATGCCGGGAGGGGGATCGGCTCGCGGCCACGGATTCAATTCGGCGCCATCCGTAAAGGTGCCATGATGATGGATATCGAAGGCGATCGAAGCATAGCCATGAGCATCGGCCAACGGCACAGCCGGTTCCAAACGCGCCACCTGCGCTAAGGTGACCAGTGCCGCCACCAGGATCGCGGCAAAGCTATGGGAGGCGGTCGCGGATCGCCAGCCGCCAAGCGGTAATAACGGGAACGTCACATCCAATCGGCCAGCCAGTGAACGAGGAGGCGCATACCGGTGTCGGCGGCAAGCGTCAGATATGACGGTGTCAGGTGAGAGGTCTCAATGACCACCGTTCTTCGTTACCCTCTCCCTACTTGGTCACGGCGTCGAATACGCCATCCCAGTCCAGCGGGGGCGGTTCGGACATGTAGGACTTGATCCGCCGCGCATAAACATCGTAAAGCCCGCCGACGGAGAAACCATCCGTTAATCGCCGGCAGGCATCCAAACCGGTCCGTGCTTCCTGCCACCGGCGCTGCCTGTACGCACCAAGCATATGGGCGTGCGCCTCGGCAAGGTCCCGGAAAGCGTTCCCCCTGGCGACCGTCTCGTCACCGACAACCGTGAAAATCCGCACAGCTTCTGACCTTCCCTTCACGCGCACCCAATCGAGTTCCAGAAACGCCAGTTCCTCTGCGCGTGCCCGCGTGTTCTCCCCGACCACGATGCCGACATTGTACGTCTTGGACAACCCTTCCAACCGCGATGAGAGATTGACGGCGTCACCCAGCACCGAATAGTCGAAGCGCTGATCGGAGCCCATGTTGCCCACCACGACGGTTCCCGAGTTGGCGCCAATGCCGATCGACATTGAGGCGCCGGTTTCCCCCGCCATGTCCTGAGCGAGCCGTTCATTGAGGGGCGCCATCGCCGCCTGCATCTCCAGCGCCGCCAAACACGCATGCCGCGCGTGCGCCGCATCGTCCAGAGGCGCGTTCCAAAAGGCCATGATGCAATCGCCGATGTATTTGTCCACTGTTCCATCGTGCGCGAGTACAACACCCGTGAGCGGCGTGAGGATCTGATTGACGAGGTTGGTCAGGCGTTCCGGGTCGTTTTTATAGGCCTCGGCGACGGCGGTGAAGCCGCGCACATCGCAAAAAAGGATCGACATGGTGCGGGTTTCGCCGCCCAGTCTGAGGCGCCCGGGGTTCTCCGCGAGTTCCTCGACCATCGCCGGCGACAGGTAGCGCGAGAAGGCTGTTCGTATGCGACGGCGCCCCGCTTGTTCACGTGCATGGCCGACGTAGGTGAGGACGGTAAACAGCAGCAGCATGGCGACAACGGCGAAGCCGACGTCGACGAGCATCCGGTGCGCGCTGAACAGAAACCACGATGTGGCGATGGCGCCGCCGACGATCAGCGTGAATGGGATCAGGGTCCAGCCGGCGCCGACCCGCGGCACCAGCCAGATCACCATCAGGCCGCCGACCA
>JAHCKI010000318.1 GCA_026125865.1 Rhodospirillales bacterium | reverse complement strand
TGGCCTGAACGGTGTTCTTGCCGATCACCCGATCCGGCCGGCCGACGGCGACGCGGGGCAGTTGTGCCGAAGCCATGTGCAGGACTTCCAACGACAAGTTGATCCCTGGAGCGATGACGCCGCCCAGATAGCTCCCTTCTGCGTCGATGACGTCGAAGGTCGTTGCGGTTCCGAAATCAACCACGATCATGGGCCCGCCGTAGCCTTCCTGGGCGGCCACGGCATTCACCAGGCGATCGGCGCCGACCTCCTCCGGCCGGTCGACCAGGATTTTCAGGCCGAGATCCACATCGGGCGCGCCGACAACGAGGGGCTGGCATTGGAAGTAGCGGCGGCACATGAAACGCAAGCTGAACAACATGGCCGGCACGACCGTTGCGATGATCGCCGCCTTGATGTCTTTGGGCCGCAGGTCGTCGACGGCCATCACCTGCGCGAGCCAGACACCGATTTCATCGGCGGTTCTATTGGCATTGGTTGAGGAGCGCCATTCCCCGCGAATGGCGCCGGAGTCATCGAAAACGGCGAATACGGTATTGGTGTTGCCAACGTCGATGGCGAGAAGCATCTCTCTCTTCGCTTACCCTAAGTTATTGCAAAGCCGGAAGGAAACACATCGCCGGCATGGATGGTCCGGCTTTCGCCGTTTTCCTGCGTCAGGATCATGGCGCCCATGGCGTCCAATCCGGCAAATACGCCTGAGACGGTCTCGTTCCCTAAACGAACGGAAACGCGTTGGTTTCGTCCGAAGGCGATTTCCTGCCAGCGGTTCCTGACCGTCGCAAACCCCTCCCTCCGCCAAACCGCCAATCCGGCGTTGACGGATCGGCTCAACCTGTCCGCGATCGCGCCCAGATCGAAACTCGTCGCGCCCCTCTCGGCGAGGGACGTGGCCGGGTATGCGCCCGTGATGTCGTCGGGGTGCCACGCCACGTTCAGGCCGATCCCCAACGCGATCCAATCGATACGGCCGTCTTTTCCGGCCGCCGATTCCAAGAGAATGCCCGCGATCTTGCGGCCATCCACCAGGACGTCATTCGGCCATTTGCAGGTTACGTGTTCGTCGTTGTGAAGGAGGCTTTGAACGATCGACGCCACCGAAAGACCGGCGACGAAACCGATTTGCGGACCCTCCGCCACCGTGCAGTTCGGCCGAAGGAGAAACGAGAGGTAAAGGTTTCCCGCGGGCGAGGACCAGGTTCTGTCGTGTCGACCGCGCCCGGCGGTCTGCTCCCGCGCCCAAATCACGAGCCCGCCAGGGTCTCCGGCCAGCGCTCTGCGCTTGACCTCCTCGTTCGTTGAATCGACACGGTCCAACGCAATGAGGCGAAAGGACTCGGAAGGCGCGAAGCCGCCCATTAGTGGACTGGCGCGCTACCTACAAGTGATGCGGCGGCTTCCGCAGCACTGGACAATAGAGGATCCGGATACAAAAAGAAGAACAAAACGACGACCGACGTTACCAGCATAACGAGCCCGACATTTCGCCCGATATGACGATCCAAAGTCTCTGTTGAATCGTCGAAATACATGATCTTGATGATTCGAATATAGTAAAATGCCGCAACGACACTGGACAAAACACCGATCACTGCCAGGGTATAGAGTTCCGCCTCAACCGCCGCCAGGAACACGTAAATCTTGCCGAAGAAACCGGCGAGGGGTGGAATTCCCGCCATGGAGAACATGAAAATGGCCATGGCCAGCGCCATCGTCGGATGCGACTTGGACAACCCCGACAGATCGGAAATCTCCACAACCATGCTGTCCCCGCGGCGCATGCTCAAGATGCACGTGAAGACGCCCAGGTTCATGAACAGATAGATGCCGAGGTAGATGAGGACGCTGCGCACCCCGGCTTCAGAACCCGCGGCCAGACCGATGAGCGCATACCCCACATGGCTTATCGAACTGTAGGCCATCAGCCGTTTGATGTTGGTTTGTCCGATCGCCGCGAAGGCACCCAGCACCATGGACAGGATGGAAATCAAAACAACGATCTGTTGCCATTGGCCGCTCAGGCCCGCGAACGGATCCATCATGACACGCACGAACAGGGCCAGCGCGGCTATTTTCGGCGCCACGGAGAAGAAAGCCGTAACGGGCGTCGGCGCCCCTTCGTACACATCAGGGGTCCACATGTGGAAGGGCACCGCCGACACCTTGAACGCCAGCGCCGCCAGCACGAAGACCAGCCCGACGATCAAACCGACAGGCGGCGCCGCGTGGCCGAAGTGTTCGAACGTCTGCGCCAGCGCATCGAAATTGGTGGTGCCCGCAAAACCGTAAATCATCGAGCTGCCGTACAGCAGCATGCCCGACGCAATGGCGCCGAGAACGAAGTACTTGAGGCCGGCTTCCGTCGAGTGAATGTCGTCCCTCTGGAATGTGGCCACGACGTAAAGCGACAAGCTCTGCATCTCGAGGCCGACATAGAGTGAAAGCAGGTCATTCGCCGACACCATCATCATCATGCCGACGGTGGCGAACAGGAAAAGGATCGCGTATTCGAAGCGCGCGATCCCCTGGAATTCCATGTAATCCTGAGAAATGTACAGCGACACCCCAGAGGCGATCAGGATCAGGATTTTGAAGAACACCCCGTATTCGTCGACGATGAACATTCCGGAGAACGTCTGCGTCGTCTCGGCCGGGGCCAGCGCGGCAACGATCACAATGCCCAATCCGAAGACGGCCAAGCTGAGACGAGAGACGGTGCGCGACAAAACAACTGATTCGGAGGCGCCGTTTTGTTTGAAGAAGACACCGACCATCAACAGAGCCATCGCGGCAATGACCACGAAGATCTCCGGTAGCGCCGGAAACAAATTGGGAACTTGACTCGCTGCGTTCATCATCGTTCTCGTTGTCGCGCCGTTACCGTCCCGCCACAAACATCGCGTCGCTGCCGGCGCGTGCCAATTCCAAATGATCGACCAGGTTGTTGACCGATGCGTGCATTACTTCGAGGACCGGCAGCGGATAAATCCCCATCCATAGCGCAAGCAGAACCAGCGGAGCGAAAACGGCGATTTCCCTGGGACTGAGATCCGCCAATTTCAGCAGGTGCTCTTTGGTGAGCGTACCGAACACCACACGGCGATAGAGGTACAGCATATACGCCGCGCCCAGCACCAACCCCGTCGCCATCAGAGCGGCAAGCCAGGAGCTGGCCTGAAACGCCCCCAGAAGAACCAGGAATTCGCCGACGAAGCCACTGGTTCCGGGAAGCCCGACCGATGCCAACATGAACAGCATGAAGATCAGGGCGTACTTCGGCATGCGGTGAACGAGTCCGCCGTACGTGGC
>JAHCKI010000317.1 GCA_026125865.1 Rhodospirillales bacterium | reverse complement strand
ATAGGCGTACGCCAGTCCGCGAACGGGTTCTCCGCAAAGGTCCTCGAGGGCGTTCTTGTCTTCCGACAATTCGCGCCGGACATCGTCGTCCGAAAGCCGGGTAAGGTCGGCGTGGGTGGCGCCGTGGCACGATATTTCGTGGTCCCGGTAAAGCGTTCGGATTTCGTTTCGGCCGACGCGATAGTCCTGACCGAGGGTCGTCGAATTGAGATGAAAGGCGCCGCGAATTCCGTGCCGGTTGAACATGTCCACCAGGCGCCGATCGTGCTCACTGCCGTCGTCGAAACTCATGGACAGCGCCAATCGCCGCCCTCCGGGGAAACACTTCTGGCTCGATCCGTTCGTCATGAATTGGCTCCCGTCGTGTCCTATCTCTCCAGATCCAAGCGTTGGTGCCAATCGGCAATGGATTCGTCCGGGTATTCCGGGAAGGTCTTGTCGTTCGGTTCTATGGCCGGCACGACCCAGGCGGCTTTCGATGCGAGCATCAGGTGGGTGCGTTCAGGGGGAACGGGAAGATCGCTATCGATGGCCGACGCGAAGGAGTGGACGAGATCGGGCCAACGCGGATCCCAAACCCAAAGCGCGCTTCCGCATTTGCCGCAAAAGCGCCGCTCCGCCGGACTGAGTATCTTACGACCGCCGTCGTCGTGGAGCTTCACCTGGTAGACGGTAATGTGTTCCTTCCCTTCGATCGTCAAGGTCGCGAAGTCACCCCCGAGGTTGATGGCATAGCCGCCGGCGCCCGCCGTTTTTCGGCAGATCGAGCAATAACAGCGGTTGAACGGATAAGGATGCCTCGACTCGACCGAAAAACGCACGGCCCGGCAGTGGCACGATCCCCGAAGCAGCATCTCTAGGCCCTTCTTTGCACAAACGGACCGATCCTATCGCACTTGACGGTAGCGAGAAACTACAAGCGGTTTTCAGTGTGCGCCGGAGACGTGAACGGAGAAGACCAACGCGTCTTCCTCGCCACGGGTCACCCCTATGACGCTGTCCAATGACCGCGCCAGACAGGCCGCGAAGTAGGCGTGGGCGTTCCTTGCCGTCAAATCGCCGACGTCGATCGGCGTTGTCAAGGAAGTCGCCACGTCCTCATCGAGGCTGAGGCGCTCGCCCTTCGCCGACACGCTGACATCGAACCCTCCATTCGCATGGGCATCGCCGGTACTGTTGACGCGGACACCGACAACACCGCGTCTGGGTAGGGCGCCGACGGCGACCAGCACCAGACACAACACCAAGCGGACAACTGCGGATGGCGCGGCGTTGCCTGAACCGGTGCCCGAACCGGCGATCTCATCGCCGGAGTCCTGGTTACCGCTTTTCCAATCGAAAGTAATGGCGCTGTTCTCGATGAGGCCGGCGGCAAGCCTGTTCGCTTCATCCCAACCGACGATGGTGTCCACACCGCCCCGGAGACCAAAGGCCAAGCGGAAAAAATCCAGTTGCCGCATCAACCGACCAGCGCTGGCGATGATCAGCTCGATGACCTCGGCGTCGTTGCCGACCTCTTTCAACAACTCGATGCCGTTGCCCAAGGCGCCGGCGGGGCCGACCAAGTCGTGGCAAATGCGGGAACTCAGCAACTGCGCCAGGCGAATGTCCGATGTCATCAATACTAGCCTCAACTCAACTGTTAGTCGCGTTCCCTCTCATAGCGCAAAATGCGATCAGGTCGAGTCACCTGATTGCACTGTGCTGGCGTTATTGATGTGATATCCCGTTTCAGTGGCAGCCACACGGCATGGTGTTGGCGGTTTGGTCCGCGTCGGCCAACACCCACCATTGTTCGTTGAAAGCCAGAGGAATTTCCCAAACGCCCGAGTTCACTTTAACGGAGCGTAGAAAGACGCGGTTGCCACTCAATGTGTGGTCGTGTGCATGGCAGCAGTCGCAGGCGCCGTTCTCATGGTGGTGCGCCCCGTTGCTTCCGTGGATCCGGTGCGCCGCCGAATCCAGTATCGGAATCCATGGATCGAGCAGAATGTCGTCCGTTACCGCCTCCTCCACGGGTGAAGGTGCCTGGTCGTTTTCGGGGAAGAAGGTGACGAGAATGGACTTGAACGCTGCGGCATCGGTGTCGCGGTGTTCGAATAGGCCCTCGTTCACCTCGATGAACTCGAAACCATCCTGATGGCTGAGAATGACTCGCTTGGGCGCTTTTCGGTTTAGAAAAGCATGCAATCCGACGATCGCGTCGAACAGCGGGTAGCCGAGATCCCAGACCGGCAGTTGCCGAACCCGGGACGCGTTGTCGACGCTTAGTCCGGTGTCGCCGTTGCCTCGGTGTGCGGGCGAGGATTCGTTGTGGAAGCGCAATTGATCGAGGCTGGAGTAGCGAAGAAAGGTTTGGTCGGATGACAAATCACGAATGATTTCGATCGTGCCGACGTTGAACAAATTCTCCGGGATTTGTCCTTGCGCATCAAACCTCGGCGTATTGGTGTCGTCGAAGCATGAACCTTCGATAAGAGCCTGTTCTTGAGCGGAAAAGCGTCGAAAGACGGGCTCGCAGGGTGACGGGTAGTACTTGAGCGAAAACACACCGCGCAACACCGGCGTCAATTGTTCATCCACGTTTTGCGCCTGCATCAAGCGAATGCGATAGGCGCCCTGCATGGTGTTGAGCCAGAAGTACCAGGCTGGGTGATCATCGGTTTCCGCGCCCCCCCAAACCTCGCTGACCCCCTTTAAACCGAGGTTTTCGCGGACATTGTCAAAGGCGAAGCCTTGCGAAATCATCGCCCCCATTTGCGTTCGAAGGAATTCACCGCCTTTCATCGTCAGAGTCCTCGTTCTCCGCGACGAGTGCTTTCGCGACATCGGTGTAACCGACACCGTCCGTGGCCAGTCCGGCTTGACGGGCGGTCGCGCTCAGTACATCGGTTCCGAACGCGCGCAATTCGGAGTCGTAAACGCTCTCCCATTCCCTGATTCGCGCCTCCTCCTGCAGGTCGCGATACGCTTGCGCCGTCGGTTCGACAACCTGCTCGGCAATGAAGCGCCTGAAAAATTGGCGGCGCCCGGTATCCACGGGCTTGTCGCTCATGACGACGATCTCCGCGTGAGCGGCCAGCCTTGGAAAAACTCCAACTGAATGAGCACGACGGAGAGGAACAGCAATGTCCAGACCAGTGGCGTGTCTTCGGGTTGGCCGACACCGGGGACCTTGCCGAGCAACAGTGTCGACAATTCCGAGTAATAGAACACGTAAAGGATGGCGCCGCCCGCGGCTGCCGCGGTGGTGCGAACGATACCGCTGACCCAGATGTTTGCCTTGCTCAGGATATTATTGAAGTACGTCTTGATGATGAATGCGGCGAGAATGACGAAACCGGAAATTT
>JAHCKI010000316.1 GCA_026125865.1 Rhodospirillales bacterium | reverse complement strand
TTCGTCGGCATGTTGGTGTCGATTCTTCCCACGCCTATGGCGGCTGGCTCGCGATCCTTACGTCCTGGTGCGAACACCACGAGATTCCATACGAGGGTGTGCCCGTTGGCACCATCAAGCGCCATGTCACCGGCAAGGGCAACGCGGACAAACAAGCCGTCATCGCTGCTGTGAAGGCTCTCGGTTTCGATCCCGACGACGACAACGAGGCTGACGCTATCGCCCTGCTGCACTGGGCCATTGACCATCGCGTCGATGGAGGTGGGCGATGAACCGAAATTATTCGAGCGCCGTCAGCGCCGCCTCGGGAGCGCGGTCGAGAATACGGAGCAACGCCTTCGCGGGCCCCGCCGGTAGCCGTTTGCCCTGTTCCCAGTTGCGGACCGTGTCAAGCGGAACCCCGATCCGTGTGGCAAAGGCGGCCTGGGTGAGTCCGGTTTTGCGCCGCACGCGCCGAGCATACGCAGCAGCGTCTCGCCACAACTCGTGGTCGTCATCAGCTGCCTGGCGGGCAATCTCGGCCTCGGTCGTGCCGTCCACGCGAGCGCCATCAACGCGCCCTTTCAGCGGTACGCGAACGTCCGTGTCGGTGCGGATCAAAGAACCGTCACGCTCAAGAGTTGCCTGCACTCGCTTCTTAGCGTTGAACCTCTCGCTGATTGGCCTTGCGCGCCGAGATGATGCGAAACCTCTCGCTGCGGTGCGTGTAAACGACCATGAACACCCGTCCCTCCACGCGACCCAACACCCGACAACGGTGCTCGCCGTAATCGAAACGGTCATCACGTTCGATCAGTCGGCCCGGGTCGAGAAAAACCCGCACCGCAAAGGCGAAGTCGAAGCCGCGCTCGGCAAAACAGGCATCGCTTTTCGCCTCATCCCATTCGAACTTCGTATGACGAATGTAGGCCAGAGGACGAGTTATGCCAACAACTCCGTGTTCCTCAATGCGGGAAAGGATGCCCCACGATGAACGGCGCCATGCTGCTGCAGAACGCCGCCGGCGTCATCGAGAACCGCGAACGCGCTTACGGATCGCCTGCTGAGAGTTTCGCCCGGATCGCTGCACGGTGGTCGTTGACGCTGGGTGTCACCGTCAATCCGGCGCAAGTGGCCTTGTGCCTCATCGATCTCAAGCTGGCCCGGCTCACCCATGATCCCTCACACCTCGATTCCATCGTCGATGTCGCCGGATATGCAGCGTGTCTGCGGGAGGTGACCCGTGAGGTCTGAAACGCGAGGCTCGCTGGAACGGCGAGCCGCCCGCTCTGCCACGACTGAGGACGAGTTGTTCCTCATGCGACGGGCGGCGTGGCGGAAACAGGGGATCGTGGTGATCGCGCCGGACGACATTCGCGACGACTGGACGCGCCAAGCCGTGGTCAACGAGGCGACGCGGCTCTACGGCCGGCGGGAGGTAGCCTGATGGCCCGGCGCAAGCGTAAATCCGCAGCCACCAAACCGGTCGCGGCGACGCGGCCGGACGGCGACTTCGAGGCCGTCTACGAGGCGGATCCCGACGGCCGGCCCGTGGTGCACCACCGCACCGTCGACACGCTCGGGCGCATGCTGCGGGCCGGCACGATCACCAAGGACATGCACGACGCCGCACACGACTTCCAGGCATCGTTCACCATCGCCCGGTTCGATGCCGTGCGCTGCATGGCGCTGATGCGGGTATCTGGCTCGCCCGGCGAGCTCCGGTTTACCGAGGCGCAGCTGGATGCCCGGCGTCGTGTCGGCGAAGCGCTTGATGCTCTCGGTGGCCTCGGCAGCCCAGCGGGCTCATGCGTTTGGCATGTCGTCGGGTTGCAGTGCTCGATCCGCGAGTGGGCCATGCGGCAGGGTTGGGGCGGACGTCTGGTGCGCGTCGAGCAGGCGCAGGGGATAATGGTCGCCGCGCTGGGGGTGTTGGCGGGGTGGTATGGGTATGGACTCCCCGCCGAGCGCTGACTTCCAAGGCATGGAGTTCTTGAATTGTCTGCACGTCGTATGTACAATTTGGCAGTGATGTTGTTTGCCAGGGAACGATCGCCGTGACGGTCACTCGCTCATCCATCAAACCGAAAGAGGATCGGCTCAATCTTCGCGCCTCGTCCCGACAGACGAGCTTGATCCGCGAGGCGGCGGATACGGTCGGCAAGACGATGACCGATTTCGTGCTCGACAGCGCCTGTTCGAAGGCGGAGGAGGTGCTCGCCGATCGGCGCCATTTCGTTCTGGACGACGACGCATGGGCCCGATTCATGGAAGCCCTGGATCGACCTGCCCGCGCGAAACCTCGGTTGAAGGAACTGCTCGAAACGCCCAGCGTTCTCGACCGCTCGTGACGGAACCTCTGTCGCCCGTCGAACGGCTCGATGCCAGTCACGATGTTGCGGCGTTTGACTGTGGGGTTGAAGCGCTCAACGTGTGGCTGAAGCGCTACGCGCTGCAAAACCAAAGCGCGGGAGCGAGCCGCACCTACGTCGCACGGCGAGGAGCGGTCGTTGTCGGTTACTACGCTTTGGCGGCGGGTGACGTGGAGCATCAGGACGCACCGAACCGAGTCGCGCGAGGGCTACCACGTCATCCGGTTCCGCTGGTCGTTCTCGCTCGCTTGGCGGTTGATCGGGCGGAACGGGGTTCCGGCCTCGGGCGCGCATTGCTGAAGGATGCGTTGGTTCGGATTACCGACGCCGCTGACATCATCGGGGTCCGGGCGGTGGTCGTCCACGCGAAGGACGAGGTTGCACGGGCCTTCTACGAACGTTTCGACTTCGAGCCATCGCCGGTCGATCCATTGACGATGTTTCTGCTCATGAAGGATCTCAAGCGCACAATGGGGTCAAAATGATCCCTTTCTACATTTTGTGCCTTGACACCCATCCATCACAACATGTAGAAGCTCTTCAGAGTTCGAATTGGGCCTGAGGCAGCCCGCCCCCGCGAGTGACGGCGGGTTTTTGCGTTCGGGGCAGGGCGAGGCAGGAAAGCCGAGCACTTCGAGGGAGCCAGCAGAGCCACAAGTAATAGTAGAAAGACGGCTCGGTTTGCAGCATCAAACCGGTAGGCGAAAGGAACGAAAAACGTTCTCACCCTCTCGTAACCAACTGAATTCGCTGGGTCCTTCCCAAGCACAATCTATACGGGCGGGCTTGGCGCGGGATTTCGCTACCGTCAGCCCGAAAAACTAAGTTGACAAATTGGGCTGGTTGACACCGGCCCTGAGCTCCGAAAGCCGCGGGTTTCCGCGGTTTTTCGCGTTAATCCCGTTGTCAACCAAGCTGTCAACCAAGTGTCAACCGGTTGACACTTGGTTGACAGGTTGACGCCCACCGCGCGATCGCGCGTTTTTCATGAGTCATCGAGCATGAAGTCT
>JAHCKI010000315.1 GCA_026125865.1 Rhodospirillales bacterium | reverse complement strand
CGCGAGCGCAGTCCGCGCCGCCGCAGCGGATCGTCGATGACCGTCAAGCTGTCGGGGAGAATGGGCTTGTCCATCTTGTTCAGCAGGAACGTCGTGCCGCGCGCGACGGCGCTGCCGTTGATGGCCGCCGCCAGATGCCCGATCAGCGATCGCGCCATGCGTGGTTCATAGACGACAGACACTTGCGCCGATTGTGCCTTGCGGGGATGCAACCGTTTCACCGCGCGCTCGCCGGCGGAGCGGCCGATGGTCGCGGGATCGCTCAGGTTGTCGCCATAGACGGCGCTGGTGAAATCGTAATCCCGCTCCATTTCGGTACCTTGACCCGCAAGCACCGAGACCGAGATGCTGTGGCTCGAGCGCCCGCGCGTTTGTGCGAAGCCATTGCTGGCGACGATCGCCGATCGCGCAATGCTCCAGGCCGCCTCACCTCCTTCGGAATTGGTGATGCCAGGTACCGCGAGGGCCGCTTCCTCCGCCGCCAGCGCCCGTTTCAACAACGTCTCCGCCGTTGGTTCGGTGTCGTCGCAACAATCGATGTCGGGAATCGTGGTGGCGAGTTGCGCCGCCGAGGGCAGGCCGCAATAGGGGTCCTCGGGCACCACCCGCGCCATGGCAACGGCTTTCTCGGCGAGTTCATCCATTGCGCCGGCCGACAGATCGGAGGAGGACACAATGGCCTGACGTTTGCCGATGAAGACCCGCAGGCCGATGTCGCTTTCTTCCGCCCCTTCGACTTGTTCGCGCTGCCCCAGACGACAGGATACGGCGAGGCTCCGACCCTCTACGAACACGGCGTCGGCAGCGTCGGCGCCGGCCGCCTTAGCTTTTCGGATCAGATCATCCAGTCGATTCAGTGGGTCGTCGGCAATGGCCATGTCATCTCCTGAAACTGCGGGTGAACCTGATTTGTCGATGGTATTCGTGACGTTGTCGATGGAAAATGCGCCACGTTTGCGTTGCGAAATTGTGGTGCGTACGCAAATATATAATATCTGAAAGGATGCGACCCAAGGACCACGGCCGCTCGAAGGGAAATCGTCAAACGACGAGTCCGGTCGTCGTTTGACAGCCATGAAAGTGGTCACAAACCATAATTGGACAAACCACTCAGAAGCAGCATGTCAATCCAAAGTACAGACCAAAACGGCTCGCGTGTGAACTCGGAACGCGACGTGCTGGAATCGGCCGTCGTACGTTTCGCCGGCGACTCCGGGGATGGAATCCAGGTCACGGGAGGGCGATTCGCCGAGAATACCGCGCTTTCGGGCTATGACTTAGCCACATTTCCGGATTTTCCGGCCGAAATTCGTGCGCCCACCGGGTCGACCTATGGCGTCTCGGCCTATCAAGTCAACTTCGGCGGTCGCGCGATCATGACGTCGGGCGATGTTCCCGACACGTTGGTGGCATTCAATCCCGCCGCCTTGAAGGTGGAACTCGGCAAACTGAAGAAGGGCGGGCTGGTCGTCGTCGATGTCGGGACGTTCAACACCAGGAACTTGAGGAAGGCGGGATACGACAGCAACCCGCTGGAGGACGGTACCCTCGACGGTTACTACAAGATTCTGGTCGACATCTCCAAAATGACGCTGGAGGCGCTGAAGCCGTTCGGTCTCTCGCAGAAAGACGTGCTGCGGAGCAAGAACATGTGGGCGCTGGGGCTCATCTTCTGGCTCTATGCGCGCCGTCGTGGACCAACTGTGGATTGGCTGAAGGAGAAATTCGCGGAAAATCCGGCGGTGGCCGACGCCAACATCGCCGCCCTCAATGCCGGTCACGCATTCGGCGAAACGGCCGAGTTGCCGCGAGATATCCACGGCTATGCCATCGAGCCGGCGAAGATAGAACCGGGGCTCTATCGCGCCATAACCGGAAGCGAAGCGACGGCCTACGGACTGGCGGTCGGCGCCCATCTGGCCGGTCTCAAGCTGGTTCTCGGGTCCTATCCGATCACGCCGGCCTCGCCGGTGCTGCACATCTTGTCCAGGATGCGCGAGTACAACATCGTCACGCTTCAGGCGGAAGACGAGATTGCAGCCATATGCGTCGCCATCGGGGCGTCATATGCGGGGGCCTTGGGCGTGACCTCCAGCTCCGGGCCCGGTATCGCGCTCAAGTCGGAAGCCATCGGCCTCGCGATCTCGGCCGAGCTGCCGGTCGTCATCATCAACACACAGCGCGCCGGACCGTCCACCGGCATGCCGACCAAGACCGAACAATCCGACCTGTATCAGGCGGTTTTCGGCCGCAACGGCGATAGTCCCCTTGCCGTGCTGGCGGCACGTTCGCCGACCGATTGCTTCGAGACGGCTATCGAGGCGACACGCATCGCCGTCAAGTATATGACACCGGTGATTCTTCTGTCCGACGGATACATCACCAACGCGGCGCAGCCCTGGCGCATTCCAGAAGTCTCCGGCCTGCAGCCGTTTCCTGTCCGCAAGCGTACGGATCCCGAGGGGTTCCAGCCGTATCTGCGCGATCCTCAATCCCTGTCCCGCCCTTGGGCGGTACCCGGCACTCCGGGTCTGGCGCACCGCATCGGCGGTCTCGAAAAGGATTATGACAGCGGCCACATCTCCTATGATCCCGACAATCACCAGCGAATGACCGACGTTCGAGTCAACAAAATCAACGGCATCGCCAACGACATACCGAGGCAATCGGTGGAGCAGGGCAACGACAGGGGGCCGCTGGCCGTTGTTGGTTGGGGCTCGACCTATGGACCAATCAGCCGTGCCGTTTCCAACGTGCGGGCGCAAAACGTCGATGTCGCACATATCCACCTTCGCTACCTTTGGCCGCTGCCCTCCAACCTGGAAGACTTACTAAGCGGCTACGAGAAGGTGCTCGTGCCCGAGATGAACACGGGCCAGCTATCCACGATTCTGCGCTCGATGTATCAATTCCCGATCGAGGGCTTGAACAAGGTGTCGGGCCAGCCGTTCAAGATCAGCGAGATCGAGGCGGCCATCCTGGCACGGGTGCCGAAACCGACGGAAAGATCCGTAGCATGAGTGTCGTTTCTTCCCCCCAAAATCTCAAACCTCAGGACTACGCCTCGGACCAGGAGGTTCGTTGGTGCCCGGGTTGCGGTGACTACGCCATCCTGCGCGCGGTTCAGAAGACGTTGGCCGATCTTGGCGTCGCCACGGAAAACACGGTTTTCGTGTCGGGGATCGGGTGCTCGTCGCGCTTTCCCTATTACCTGTCCACGTATGGATTCCACACCATCCATGGTCGGGCGCCGGCGGTGGCCACGGGCATCAAGCTCGCCAACCCCGATCTTGATGTGTGGATTGCGACCGGCGACGGCGACGGGTTGTCCATCGGCGGCAACCATATGCTGCATGTGCTGAGACGCAATGTGGAT
>JAHCKI010000314.1 GCA_026125865.1 Rhodospirillales bacterium | reverse complement strand
AATTTTCCTCCCATGACAGGACTTCGGCCGAGTCCGACCGATCGGGAGGAGATAGGCAACGGCACGCCCCATCACCGACGGGCGTGCTCGGCAAAGGCTCCTCCCTCAAACCGAAGACATCGCAGCCTCTTACGGCGACTTTGCGATCACGGAGTGGGGCCGTTTCGCTGTCTCTCTATGCGCGTCCGATTATCGGTCCGCCGGTGATAAAAGGCAACCGCTCGCGCCGGGATCAATGGTCTCGAACGCAAAAAAACACGATGCCGCTTGACCAACGTCGATTGACCGCATGCATCAGAATGTGATTCTTGCCCGATATGCTTAACCGAAGGACTTAATCTCACCGTGGATAACACCATCGACGTGGAATCGAAACTTGCTCAGCACAATGTGGAAGGCGTCAACGTCACCGTCGAGGTTCGGGCATTCAACAGCCTTACCCGGTTCACGCCAGGGAGCGCCGGAAGACAGTCGCTGACATTGCCGGCGGGCAGCCGTATCGAGGACATCCTCGGCCGCCTGCGCATTCCGAGCTCGCAAGTCTATATGGTCTGGGTCAACGGTCGCGATGTCACAGCCAGCCTCCACGACAGCGTCAACCTGGAACGGGTGGTCGACGACGGTGACGTAGTCGCCCTCTCCGGTCCCGTTCCCTACAGCTGGGGATTCGGTTCGCCTGTTCTGTAATTAACCGACGGCCTTCACCTTTTTCCGATCGCCCGAGCCTTGATCGTCTTGCGCCAGGGTATTGAGATGCTTGATGACGTCGACCGACGCGTTGTCTACCCTATAAAGCTCTTCCAGAGCCGCTTCGCGCTGCCCTTCGTTGAATAGCTGCACCGAACGAATGCCATGGGCATGGACCGCCTTGTGGCACGGCTCGAGATCACGAAAGGCAGGGTGCCGGCGATAACGCTCCGCGTCTGGCCCGTAGTACCATTTGCCCAAGCGACACGACCGGTGGTCGCTGAGTTCTTCGCTGCGAAGATTGAGCCGCCCGGAGAACATATCCGCAAGGCGTTTCTTCCACATGACGTGATCGGCCTTGGCAACCCGCACGATCTTATTGGGAATATCGTAGTTCATAAGCTGCGCAAGCTGCGAATCGATCAATTTGGCAGCATTGTCCAGTGTCTGTGTGCCGTTCTCGATTCTCAGAAGATCTTCCTGCGTCTGGCTCGCGATTCCCGATACATGGTTCGCGACTTCCGTCGAAGCTTGGGTATGTTCGCTCAATACGCCGGATATCTCTTCCATACGCGCCGATACTTGCATGTTCTGCTCGTCGATCGCGCCGATCTGGTCACTGACCTGACCTACAACGGACTGCCCCTCCTCTACTGCTCGCGTGGCTTCCAACATGGAATCGACGATCAATTTCGTGTTGTCCTGCAGGTCCTGAATTCTCCTGCGAATGTCTTCCGTGGCGCGAGCGGTTTGATTCGACAGGTTCTTTACCTCGCTGGCGACAACGGCGAACCCCTTGCCGGCCTCGCCGGCGCGCGCTGCCTCTATCGTAGCGTTGAGCGCCAACAGGTTCGTACGGCTGGCGATTTCGTCGATCGATGAAACGATTTCTCCAATCTGCTGCGAGGCAACGGAAAGACGTGAAATCTGCTCGGACGATTGCGAAACAGCAACGGCGATCTGTTTCATTCCTTCGGTGGCTTCGGCCACGATTTGGCGCCCCACCGCGCTCGCTTCGCGAGCCTGCGTCGCATTTTCGCTGGCTGATCGGCTATTCTCGGAAATGGACTGCATGCCGGCGCTCATTTGCTCCACGGCGGACGACATTTGTTGCGCGCGATCACAGATGATACCGAGATTTGTCATCATCTCGGCGCCGTGGATCGTTGCCTCGTTGACTTTCATGGATAGCTCGACGGTAGCATCCATGATTTCTTGGGAGAACTGGCCGACCGCTGATGTACTCGCCACGTCGGTCACAGAACCAATATATGCTGACAGGGCGGCCTGCATGTCGACCATCGCGACCGACTGAATAGCGTCACGCAGGAGACGTCGTTTTCGTACGGATGTTTTGTAGAGGCTATCGGCCTGCTCGCAGAGCATCGACAACATGTAGCTGTAGCCGCCGACATACCAAATTGGGGTTACGCCCTTTCGCATGTGGGCGGCGCCGATCACTTGCGACGTTTGCATGAATGTCTCGTCGAACTGGCAACTGAAAATTCTTAGCCAATGCGCTTTCTGCGCCGCCTTGATGCTCTCCAGCGATGGTCCGCTGTCGAAAAACGTCGATGCACCTGGTTGGGAGACAACGAATTCATAGAAACGGCCAATGATGTCATCTCCGTGCTTTTCGAAATAGCTTCTGAACTCCCGAAGACAGGCTTTCTTCTGATCGTCTAAACGAAACAAGCCAAACCCTTCTGTAAACTCGGAGCCGGCATCAGTCGCCATCACATTTCCTTTCGACGCGGTAACTCGCACGAAATTTTACCTTTCGAGTCAAACACACAACTACTGATCATACGCCATACCCGATTGGGTTACAATACGGACTGACCGACGCTTTTCACGGATTTTTTGGATATTAGGAATTTTGTAATATAATAATGTTGCTGTGTTTGTTTCAAATTTGCACGAATGAGAGTCTCGCGACGCCAATTTGCCGGACGCGATTGCTCCTACAAGGAACTGAAACTGTTGAATTTTATTCCGGAGCACCGAAATCCGTGAGCCGCGTCGCAGTCTCGAGGTCCGCCGGTGTATTGACGTTGAAGAACGGGTCGAAGGGCGCATCGTCGAACGAGACGGTCGTCAAGCGATAACGAGCCGTCCACTCATCGATCTTCCGCATTCCCTCATCGACCAACGCTGATCGCAGGTCCTCGGCCAACCGCACCGGCCACAGCCCGAATACCGGGTGTGCGCGACCACCGGAGCTGGCGCAAACGAGGTCGGTGTCGTCACGATCAGTGGCTGCCAGGAATCGGGTGACGAGATCGCTAGGGAGCAGCGGCGTATCGGTGGCGATGCTGACGATCCAGCGGCACTGCGGAACATTGTCGCGGGCCCACAGCATTCCGGTCAGAACGCCGGCCAACGGCCCCGCGAACCCGTCGATGACGTCCGCGACGACGGGCAACCCGAAATCAGCGAAGCGGCTTTCATCGCCGCCGGCGTTGATGACAAGAGCCGCCGTTTGCGGCCGCGCCCTGGCAATAACGTGCTCCAGCATCGGCCGGCCGGCGATCGGTTGCAGGCACTTGTCGCCGCCGCCCATGCGCCGGGCCTGGCCGCCGGCGAGCAGGAGGCCGAAGACGGGCTCAGGCGGCATCGACGGCATCCGCATCTCTTCGGCTGCCCTTGCGGGCGCTGCGCCCCTCTTCCTCGCCGACGGCCGAAAGATCGGCATCGAAGACGA
>JAHCKI010000313.1 GCA_026125865.1 Rhodospirillales bacterium | reverse complement strand
CGAGCGTCAATTTCATCACCGCCCATGACGGCTTCACGCTGAACGACTTGGTCAGTTACAATTCCAAGCACAACGAAGCCAACGGCGAAGACAACCGCGATGGGACCGACAACAATTTCAGTTGGAACTGCGGTGTTGAAGGGCCGACCGACGACGCCCACGTCCGCGCCCTGCGCGAGACTCAGAAGCGAAATATGCTGGCGACATTGTTGCTGGCCCAGGGCATGCCCATGATCACCGCCGGCGATGAGTTCGGCCGCACCCAGGACGGCAACAACAACGCCTACTGTCAGGACAACGAACTCGGCTGGGTGCATTGGGACAGGCGCGCCGATACGGATTTCGCGTTGACGGATTTCGTCCAAAAGGTGCTGCGACTTCGGCGCGAGCATCCCGTTTTCCGTCGCGCTCAGTTCCTCACCGGCGAGGTGTTGGGACACAGAGGCTTGAAGGACGTGGCTTGGCTGGCGCCGGAAGGACGGGAAATGGAGACCGATGATTGGTCCATGCCGTTCGCGCGTTGCCTGGGGATGGAGCTGTACCGTCCACCGACGGCAGAAACCGGCGCCGACGAAAACCATTTCGTTCTTCTGATGAACGGAAGTGATGAGCCCATTTCTTTTTCGTTACCGGAGTTGCACCTCGGCGGCGCTTGGCGCCGCGTCTTCGATACGGCGCGAACGAACGACAATGAGACGAAAGAAGAATACAGCAGCCGGGAGACCTATTCCCTCCTCGGACGTTCCTGCGTACTCCTCCACGACACCTGATACAGACTCTTTTGGCCGAAAGGCGGAAACATGACCGACACGAGCGCTTTGGACCGCTTGGCCGAACAAGCCGGTATTGAGCCGCGCTATTGGGACATTTGGGGAAATCAGCACGAAGCCAGCGAAGCAACAAAGCGGACATTGCTCGCGGCCATGGGGATTCCAGCCGCCAACGACTCTCAAGTCTGGAACAGCATCCGACATATCGAAGAAGAGCCGTGGCACCACCCGCTACCGCCGGTGCTTGTCGTCCGCGAACGCAAACCCGCGACGATCCCTCTGTCGTTGCCGGCGGACAACGGTCATGGTCGACTGGCGATCGAGATAACCGAGGAAACGGGGGCTTTTCATCGTTTTGAAATCATGCCCTCCGACCTGCATCTTGTGGAAAGCCGCATCGTCGATCGGCGGCCGATGCAACGACGGATGTATACCCTGCCAAAGGCGTTGCCGACGGGATACCATGAATGCCGTCTTGTCGGGATTGCCGGACGATCGATGCGTCTGATTGTGACACCCGAGCGCTGCTATCTTCCGGCAAGCCTCGAAAAAGGCGGCAAGCGCTGGGGGTTTGCGACCCATGTGTATACGCTGCGCTCAAGCCGCGATTGGGGCATGGGTGATTTCGGCAGCCTCACCGATTTGGTCGACGTCTCGGCCAAACTCGGCGCCGCGTCCATCGGCGTCAATCCGTTGCACGCGCTTTTCCCGGAAATCCCCGAACGGGCCAGCCCGTACTCCCCGAGCAGCCGCTTGTTCCTCAACCCGCTGTATCTGGATGTGGAAAGCGTCAGCGGCTTTGAACCGGGCACAGGCACGGATGTGAAAACCGCAAGCGTCGAGAGCGGCAAAAAATCGAAAGAGTCTAAAGGGATATTGGTGGACTACACCGCCGTGACCAAGAAGAAATTCGCGGCACTGAAGAACGCTCACGATTGCTTCAAACGCAAGCTTCGCGCATCCGACGACCATTCCGAAGCGGACGAAGCCTACTCATCGTTTCGCAAGGAAAGCGGGGAGCGGCTGCGGCGCTTCGCCATCTTCGAGGCATTGTCCGAGCATTTCGAAGGCAAGCCGTGGCAGGACTGGCCCACGCCCTATCGCGATCCCCATTCGCCGGAGGTCGCGGCATTTGCCCGCAAACACCAGGACCGGGTGAGTTTCCACAAGTACCTGCAATGGGAAACAGAACGGCAACTAGCGGAGGTGCAGGACCGGACCAAGGCGGCAGGTCTTGAAATCGGCCTGTACCGGGACTTGGCGGTTGGCGTTGATCCCAGCGGCGCCGATGCCTGGAGCGAACAAGGCGTCATCGTGAACGAAGCAAGCGTCGGTTGTCCGCCTGATCCTTTCAACATGCTCGGACAAGATTGGGGCACGCCGCCGCTCAGCCCCCGCGCCCTCGCCGAGCGCGCGTACGAACCGTTCATCGCCATGCTTCGCGCCAACATGCGGAACGCTGGAGCGCTTCGAATCGACCATGCCATGGGCTTGATGCATCTGTTCTGGATCCCCATCGGCGAGACACCGGCCGCCGGGGCCTATGTTCAATACCCGTTTGAGGATTTACTCGGCATTCTGGCCCTTGAGAGCCATCGTAACGCCTGCCTCGTGATCGGTGAGGATCTTGGCACGGTGCCGGATGGGTTCCGTGAACGCATGGCGGCGGCCAATGTGTTGTCCTATCGCGTCCTCTATTTCGAGAAAGAGGATGATCGATTCAAGCAGCCCGATGCCTACCCGACATTGGCGCTCGCCTGCGTCACGACCCATGACCTTTCCACCCTCGAGGGATTTTGGAAAGGGTCGGACATCGACCTGAAACATCGTCTCAAGCTTTATCCGTCGAAAGAAGCGGAGAACAATGAACGAGAGTCGCGGCGCGATGATCGCCGTATGATGCTTGACGCGCTTGCCGGCGAGGGACTTCTGCCCAGCCCCGAATCATCGCGAAAACCGGACGATATACCCCTGACTCCGGAGCTTGTCGCCGCCATTCACGCCTACTTGTCGCGATCGCCTGCCGCGCTGATGATGGTGCAGATCGACGATGTCACCGGCGAAACCGAGCAAATCAACCTGCCCGGCACCGTTGATGAATACCCCAATTGGCGGCGCCGCTTGCGGACTCCCACAAATGAAATAACCCAAACGAGAGTGATGCGATCGTTAGTACACGCTTTGAAAGAGCGGCGCGGAGAAACTCCTTAGACCATCCGATTGTTCGGTTTTACCTAGGACGCGGGTTTCGATATAGAACAGGAGAAACCCAATACAATAACCTCCTAGGGAGTATGGTCATGCATAGGACGTGGATGGCAGTGATAGCGGTTATCGCGATGTTTGCGACGCCGCTTCTTGCCGAGGAACCCGAAATATCCGCCCGCAAGGGCATGGTCGAAGCACACAATGCGGTACGCGCCCAAACGAATGCTGGTCTGGCGCCCCTGAAGTGGTCGGACAAGTTGGCTGAAAACGCCTCCTTGCGGGCGGAAAAGTTCGCGGCCGGTGGTTGCGGCGTTACCCATGACGGACATATCGGCCGCTACGGCGAAAACGTTTACTGGGTCGGTTCGATAACTAAGGCGGTCAACCTGATAAAAAATGAAAAAGGCCAGTGGGTC
>JAHCKI010000312.1 GCA_026125865.1 Rhodospirillales bacterium | reverse complement strand
GCACCTTGAGGATCTGTTCGCGGCCAAGAATGTCGGGATTGGGCACCACCACCTGGCGGTCGAAACGGCCCGGCCGCAACAACGCCGGATCGAGCACGTCCGGCCGGTTGGTCGCGGCGATCAGAATGACGCCTTCGTTGGACTCGAAACCATCCATCTCGACGAGCATCTGATTGAGGGTCTGCTCCCGCTCATCGTTGCCGCCACCGAGACCGGCGCCGCGATGACGGCCGACCGCGTCGATTTCATCGATGAAGATGATGCAAGGCGCGTTTTTTTTGCCTTGCTCGAACATGTCGCGGACACGGGATGCGCCGACGCCCACAAACATCTCGACGAAGTCGGAGCCCGAGATGGTGAAAAAGGGTACGTTGGCTTCGCCGGCGATGGCGCGGGCGAGCAACGTCTTACCGGTCCCCGGCGGTCCGACCAGGAGGCAGCCTTTCGGGATCTTGCCGCCCAAACGCTGAAACTTTTGCGGGTCCTTCAGGAACTCGACCACTTCCTCCAGTTCCTGCTTCGCCTCGTCGATGCCGGCGACGTCGTCGAAGGTGACCCGCCCGGTGCGCTCGGTCAAAAGGCGCGCCCGTGACTTGCCGAAGCCCATGGCCTTGCCGCCACCGGCCTGCATCTGACGCATGAAAAAGATCCACACCCCGATCAGCAACAGCATCGGGAACCACGATATCAACACACTCCAGATGGTCGGCGTGCCCTCCTCAGAGGGTTGCGCTTTGATCTGAACGCTGTGTTCCTGCAATTTGGCAATGAGGCTGGGGTCCTCGGGCGCATAGGTCGCCAGCGCCTGGCCATCACGATACCGGCCGACAATCTCGCGGCCCTTGATGGTAACTTCTTGAACCTCGCCGCTCTCTACCCTGGAAATGAAGTCGGAGTAGGCCAACGGTTGATGGGACCCGCGCGGGGCCGATCCCTGAAACATATTGAACAGGAACAACACGGCCAGCGCGATGATCACCCATAACGCGAGATTCTTACTGAAATTCACTACTGCATGCCCTTTCTTTGCTTGGGCAGGACCCAGCGACTGTGCTTGGGCAGGACCCGGCGCCAAAAAAAGCTCGGCGGAATTTTGGCGACATTTTGGCGATACTCAAACTAACACATAGTACGGTATTTACTCATTGCAAGGAAACACCCAAGCCCTTCAAAAAAGACACACACGCCGAAAGATCACTCTCTTTATCGTAATCTTCGGCGTTTGGTCCTGCTCGCGACGGTAGCAAAGATGCGGAGCGTTGAATACCCCATTTGAGTCCTTCAACGAAGGCAGCGTCGGCCGCGCGCGTGACGGCAGCGGATGGCGGCGAAGTTCCGGCCGGTCCTGGACCATCTCCCGCCACCCGGCGGCGCCGATGGGCGCCAGCCAAACCGGCTCGTTCAGGTCTCCTCCCTCCGTTGCCAACCGGATGGCGAATCGTCCGTCCCAGAAGAGCGACGCCGAAGCGCTGACCGGCTGCGGCGACGGCAAACCGCGCGACTCGCGGTATACGAGGAGCGCGCCGCCATATCGATGCAGAGCGCAGCCGCCGAGGGTCGCGGCGGCCGCTCCGCCATCAACAACCTCGCGCACAACACGGGCGAGTTTGTCGCCCGATGGGCGGTATTGCCGACCGCCGACCAATCCGAGCAACCGGCCAAGAACTCGCGCCTGGACATCCTTCGGCGCAGCCGTGATCGTGGACACGTCCAACCATGCGAAACCGGCCGGGTGCAACCGACAGCCGCGCGCCATAAGAACGGCCTCGGCCTCGTCCAACCGGGATCGCGCCTCGCCCATCCGTTGGGCCTGGTCGGCAAGCGCCTCCGTTGTTACACCGGTCGCGGCCAAACCCGGCAACGTGGCCCGCACCCTTGTCCTGGCGAAGCGGGAATCGGTATTGGACGGGTCCTCGATCCACGGCTGGCCGATCGCCTTGATGAATGCCCGGAGGCGCTCGGGCGCCATGTCGAGCAGCGGTCGCAATAGTCGCACGGACACGGTTTCGACGACGGGCGCCATGGCGGCAAGGCCATCGGGGCCGCTGCCCCGCGCCATGCGCATCAAGACGGTTTCCGCCTGATCCCGGCGATGATGCCCCAGCAACAGATGGAGAACCCCGGCCTCGCGGCACCAGTCCGCCATCAGGCGGTAGCGAGCGCGCCGGGCCGCTGCCTGAATGCCCGATCCCGGTTTGTCCTCGGTCCATGTCAAGCCGACATGGTCGATACCGCGTTCGGACAACCATGTCTTGACCAGGGCGCTTTCTTGCGCCGAGCCGGGCCGCAGACCGTGATCGACGGTCAGCGCCGTTACACGGCCGTCACGCTCACGCGCCCAGGCATCGGTAAGGAGGCATAAGGCAAGGCTGTCCGCGCCACCGGAAACGGCGACAGCGAGGTGTGGGCGACGCTCGAACGGACCCACCGCCGCCATCGCGGCGTTGAAATCATCGGCAATCGTTCGGTCATGCACCTATGAACAACCGAGGCGCTGCCCCTCATCGCGGGCCTTGCCCTTCACCCGTTCCGGTGCCTCGGGGAATGCCCGCTTCAATTCATTGAGCGTCGTGCACGCCTCGTTCCTTTTGTCGAGTTGACCCAGCGACATGGCGAGCTTCAAAAGCGCGTCCGGCGCCTTGGGACCCGTTTTCTGTTTCTGATAGACGTTGAGAAACGACTCGGCCGCCTTCACGTAATCCTTGCGGACGTAATAGGTCTCACCCAACCAATAGCCGTCGTTGTTCGCCAGTTCATCGTCGGGATGTTTTTCCAGGAAGGCGCTGAACGCCACTTCCGCTTCCGGATACTTGGCTTGCCGGAGAAGACCGAAAGCATAGGCGTACTGCTCTTCGGGCGTGCCTCCGGGCAAGGCACCGGTAGCCGCGGGCGTTTCGCTCGGCGGTGGTGTCTTTTGCTCCGGCGGCGCTGTCTTTTGCTCCGGCGGCGGCGTCCTCGCCAGCGTCGTTTCCGATGGAGCGCCGCCGGCGCCGGCGGCGCCCACTCCCCCATCCGAGGGCGCTGAAGGCGATATAGTGCTCCCGCCCGCGCCGCCGTCGATCTGGTCGAGCCGAACCTCCAAATCGCTCAAGGTGGTATCAAACCTCTGGTTCAGGCGCTGCAACTGAAACGAAAGGTCTTCGATCCGTCCCGTGGTGGCGCGCAGTTCCTGCTCCAGGGCGGTTAGACGAACGTCCAAGCGCGCCAAGGCCGAAGTGGCCACCCCGGCTGTCGGCGCACTACCGGGAGCCGTCGCCGTGCCGACCCGCGAACTCTGGGCGCCGGCATCGATGCCGCACATCACGATCCCGGCGCAAAGCACGAACGCGCCCGCCGCCGCATTTCGGACGCGAGCACCATTGGCCAAGTCTCGCGACATCATCGGCCGTGGCACCTCAACTACCGACCCGGCCACCCGAAACCACCGTTGCCGCGCGACGGTTG
>JAHCKI010000311.1 GCA_026125865.1 Rhodospirillales bacterium | reverse complement strand
ATTGCGCACCCAGCCGTCGAGCCCGCGCCGGTTCGCTTCATCGACGGTCCAGCCGCGGTACCACACCCCCTGCACCCGTCCTTCAATGCGTACCTGAACCGATTTCATCGGGGCGCTATCCGACACCTGGCGTTCTCCCTCGGCGCTCACGTCTTTCCTTCCTCCCGATCACCCGCACCATCCTCGTTGCGGGCAAGAGCAAGAAAAACGGCGGCTGCATGCAAGTCCGCCCTCAGACGTTGCCGTCGATCGGCGGCGTCGTCGACTTCGCCCCACCGTTCGATTTGAAAAGATTCATCCAACTCCGCGATCGCAAATGCGCTTTCATCATCAATGCGACCGCGCAGCAGGGCGAGACCGACAACCACCGAGCCGCACGCTTGCACAGCCGATGACAGCGCGGTCAGTTCGAGACCGTCAAGGGCCTCGATCGCACCGCGGATAGCCTCGCCCACGTTCGGCGGTTGCGTAACCGGCATGACCCCCCGCGTCACCGCGAATCGAGCGCCCATCGTTTCCGCCGCCCAGTCCAGCAATGATTGCCATCGCTCCACCTGACGAGCCACCAGTTCTTCCGGCTCCTCCGCCCGATAGCACAGGAGGTCACTTTGCGCGTAAGCCGCCAGTTGATCGATCACCTGCGAGCGCATGGGGCCGACTCGATCGATGGCGGTCGCCACCAGCCGCGTCGTCGGCATGGTATCGGGCGCGATGGTTTCTTCCTGGGCAAGGAATTCCTCCACCACCGCCGCCGCCAAGGCTTCCGTCGGTACGACGAACGGCGCCCCGATGGGCGTCTTTACAGCCCGCTCATCCAACGCGACGGCAAAGCCACCGGCGGCCGAGACAACTTCGGCAGTCCGATACAAGCGCTTTTTCGGCCATGCCATCGCCGGTTAATTTCCCGTCGCCAATGGTGTCGCCCCCGCATCCGAGCCGCAAAGGATCTCCAGCGTCAGCAGAAGGTGCTCGAACTGATGAACGATCGCATGCGCTCCGGACTCGATCAATTCGTCCTCGCCATGGTAGCCCCAGGTCACACCCACCGCCCACGCATCGGCGGCGCCCGCCATCATCATGTCGAACGTGGTGTCCCCGACCATTACTGTGGCTTCCGGCGCCGTGCCGGTTTCGCTCATCGCCCGCAACATCATATCGGGACTGGGCTTTCCGGCCGCTGTGTCGGCCGTCTGAAGGGTGACGAAGCGCCCGTCCAGACCATGTCCGGCCAGTGTCGCCAAGGCGCCGCGCCGCGACTTGCCGGTCGCCATGCCCAAGATCCAACCGGCATCCTCCAGCGCCTGCAAGCTCTCCATCGCGCCCGGGTACAGCGGCTCGTTAACGGTGCCGCTCCGGCGTTGGATTGCGAACGAATCACTGTAGGCGCGCGCCAGTTCCATATGGTCGCTCCTGTCCCCTTCGGGAAAAAGCTCTGCGATCGCTTCCGAAAGCGACAGTCCCACCACGCGGCGGACGGCCTCCGCCGACGGCGGCGTCAAGCCCTGATCACGGAACACCGCCGTCATGGCCGACACGATGGACGCTTGGCTATCCACCAAAGTCCCGTCGCAATCGAACACGCACAACCTGATCATAGACGAAACTAAACTCCTCGAAAGTACGGGTGAGAAGCGGCGCCCGCGTTGTGAAGCCGCCCCATGGCGAGTCCGGCAAATTCAACCGGTTTTAACCGAGATCGTCTTGGCCGGCGCCGGTTTGCTCTTGGGAAGGTTCAGCGAAAGAACGCCATCCTTGACCGTTGCGGCGATACCGTCGGCATCGATCGCCTCAGGCAGGGTGAAGGAGCGCTCATAGTCGCCGTCGCGATACTCGGCCTGACTGAGAGCATAGCCCTCCGGCACGATACTCTTGCCTCGACCAAGAACCGTCAGAACGCGCTTATCGAGTGTCACGTCGATATCGCCCGGATCCACGTTCGGCATTTCCAATACCAAGACAAGGGCATCCTTGGTTTCATAAATGTCCGCCGCGGGCCGAAACACGGGGACGTTGCGTGTGCTCTCGGCGCCTGTTTCGCCGGAGGCGGCTTTGCGGTTTACCGAATCCGTCATGACTTGTTCCTCCTCCGTCAAACCGCCCGAATTTGAATGCGCTTCGGTTTGTCGGCCTCCGGACGCGGCAGTTCGATCATGAGAACGCCATTCTGCGCTGTCGCCTTTACGCTGTCAGGGTCGACATTGAACGGCAATGTCACCGTCCGCGCGAACGGTCCATACTCCCGTTCCTGACGATGATAGCTGACGCCGGCCGCGTGGGTCGGCTGCTCGCGCCGTCCCTTGATGATCAGTGCGTTCTGGTGAACGGTGATCTCCATGTCCTGAAGACCGATGCCGGGGACTTCGGCCGTCACGATGACGCCCTCCGGCCCGCGCCACAAATTCATGGGCGGAAATTCCACCGCTTGTGGCCAGCGCATGTCGCCGAAGGCCCGATTGATATCTTCCTGCAGGCGGCGAAGGGGAGAATCGCCCCCTTCCCAGTGACCGAAACCATGGGGACCAAATGCCATAGTTGCCTCCCGACAATCAGTTCACGGCATGATGCCTGCCACCATATTTATCCTTATTCATCACCGCATCAAGGCGACTCAGCCACAAGTGTTCGGCTGCCGGCATAGGTCGCCTTCGCGCTCGGAAAAGCCGAAGAACCGCCACGTTGCTCTCATGTCTTCCGGCAGCGGCGCTTCAATTTCGAATAATCCACCGGCGGGATGGGGAATGGCGAGAGCGCGGGCATGAAGATGAAGGCGCGTACCAGTCCACTGGCGCCCGGGAAATGCCGCCGCGCCGCCATATTTGCCGTCACCCAAAATCGGCGTATCCATGGCCGCGCAGTGGACACGGAGCTGATGGGTCCTGCCCGTCAGCGGTTCCAGCTCAAGCCATGCGGCCCGGCCGCCCGCGCGCTCGACGACGCGGTAGTCGGTGACGGCGCGACGGCCTTCGTCGGCGTCCACCTGAATTCGCTCCCCTCGCTGGCCGGGGTGCTTGGCTAGCGGCAGGTCGATCCGTCCTTCGGCAACCTTGGGAATGCCGACGACTACCGCCCAGTAGCGCTTGTGGGCGGCATGCGAGCGAAACCCCTTCGCCAGCGCAGCCGCGGCCGCCGCCGTTCGCGCGAGCACGAGGACACCGGATGTATCCTTGTCCAATCGGTGAACAAGCCGGGGACGCTCGCCGCCGAAACACAGCGCCTCCAGCATGGCATCAAGATGGCGGTCGGTTCGCGTGCCGCCTTGAACCGCGAGCCCCGCCGGTTTGTCGAGGACGATCAGATGCTCGTCGCGGTAAAGCACGCGATCGCGAAGCATTCCCGCATCCTCGGCCTTGATCACCGGCTTTCGTTCGGAGCGCTTCGGCGAACTTTCGTCGATCGGCGGGACACGAACTTGCTGTCCCGATTGGAGACGATCGCCGGCCTTGGCACGC
>JAHCKI010000310.1 GCA_026125865.1 Rhodospirillales bacterium | reverse complement strand
GTCTCGATCCCTGATTTTCCGGACGTGTCGAAGGCGGCGGCGTCGTTCAGGCGTCGCTTTCCGGCGGTGTGGTTCGGTAGGGTTCCATCTTGCTGCGGATGCGGGGGCCGCCATGGACAGGCGGCGGCAGCGGCTCAATCTGTGCTCCCGGTCGCGTCGGCCGGCGCGAAAAACGGCCGCGGCTCAACAGACGGTCATACATGACGATGGCCCCGGCGATTCCCACATTGACCGAAAACCGGGTCGGGATACGCACCACGCTGGTACACCTTGCCAATAAGTCCGGGGACAGGACTCCCCGCTCCGGCCCGAATACGTAAGCCGCACAACGCGGATGATGGTAGCTGGGTAGATCGATGGCATCGTCCACGATCTCCACCCCCACCAGATCGCACCCTCGCGGTAGAATGAGGGAGTCGACATCGGGAAAACTGAAGAACGGCAGTTGCGCTTCAGCGTCCGAAGTGTCCGATCGCCCCCCGTCCTTACGCGGGTAATTGGCAGCGATGGTGAACATGAAACCGGCGCCGAACGCGTGCGCCGATCGAAATAGGCTGCCCACGTTCATGCTATTGCTGATGCGTTCAACACCGATCCCGAAATATCCGCGCATGCTTTGTCCTCGTTGGTCTGTGGCTTGACCATGGCGCCTTAACTTGGGCACAAATCCCCCTAACACTCCTTAGAGCAAAATGCGATCAGGTGGAGTCATCTGATCGCATGGGTTTGCTCTAGAAAACAATGATATAGAGCACGACCGTGCTCTACCCGGAGGAGCAACCGATGCGTGCTGTTCTTTGCAAAGCTTGGTGCGAACCACGAGACTTGGTCCTGGAAGATGTCGCACCGCCGCCAATGGTCGTCAACGGAGTCCGCATCGCTGTGCATGCCGCCGGTGTCAATTTCGGCGACACGCTGATCATTGCCGGCAAATACCAAACCAAACCGCCGCACCCATTCAGCCCAGGCTTCGAGATCGCGGGCGAGGTATTGGAGTGTGACGCTGGTGTCGATGGGTTCCGGCCGGGCGACCGGGTACTGGCCATGGTGGAGTACGGTGGTTTCGCCGAACAAGTGGTCGTGCCCGCCGACAGCGTCTTTCGTATTTCGGAAAAGGTGTCCGTCATCGATGCCGCCGGCTTTGCGGTCGCCTACGGCACGTCCCATCTGGGGCTCACCTACAAAGCGGGCCTCAAGTCCGGAGAGACACTCCTCGTTCACGGCGCCGCCGGCGGTGTCGGCCTGACCGCCGTTGAGATCGCCAAGGTGCTGGGCGCGCGGGTCATCGCCACGGCCGGCGGGGCCGCCAAGCTCAAAATTGCGGAGGAGTATGGCGCCGACGCACTGATCGATTACCGCAAAGAAAACATCCGCGAGCGGGTGCTGGATTTAACGTCGGGAGAGGGTGTCGATGTCGTTTACGATCCGGTCGGTGGAACGGCGTTCGACGCTTCGCTGCGTTGCACCCGCCCGGGCGGACGTATCCTGGTGGTTGGATTCGCCAGCGGCACGGTGCCTCAGATCCCCGCCAACATTCTGCTTGTCAAGAACTACACGGTGATGGGTTATGTTTGGGGCGCTCATCGCCGCCTCGATCCGCAAGCGATGGCTACTTCAATGCAGGAACTCCTCGATTGGCTGAACGACGGCAAGCTCAAGCCGCACGTTTCTCACACGTATCCGTTGGCCCATGCGGCGGAAGCGTTGGAGGCGCTCCGCTCACGCAAGTCCACGGGCAAGGTCGTCATCGATGTGACCGCATGAATTTAAAAACGCACGGACAGATTGAGAGCACCGAAACGGTCGGCTTCGTCTTGATGCTCGAATTCCCTTGAGCGGATGAGATAGGTGAACGCCAAGCGCCAGTTTTGATAGACGACGGCGGCGCCCGCCTGCAGGTCACCGACAAGGTAGTTTTTATTGACACTGTGGCTGTCGCCGAATGTGTTGCCGTCCAGAAATATATTGCGGCCGACAAATCGCCCGGAGGCGCCAGCGAACAGATACCAGGCGAAATTACCCGGCACCCTGTCAAAGAACTCGCGACCGGTGAGGTTGGAGCTGATATTCGGCGGCCCATAGTCGACGGAAAGGCTGTCTCCGAACCGTATCAACGCCCCCGCGCCGGCCGAGGTATCGACGTTGCCGATGCTCACCGCCAAGTTCGGAATGGCATCGGCCTCAAGACCGACGAACTCCAATGCCGGCGTCCGCCATTTCCGTTCAAGGATCAATGCGAAACCGGGTTCGTTATCGAGTTGGTGCTCCCAACCGTTGGGGCTCTGAACCTTGATCGCTTCGTGGACGAACTTTTGCGTCTGCTCTGCCAACGAAGACTCACCGACGATGCCGACGTTGAGCTGCAACGTATCCAAGAAATCCACGTCGGTGCCAAAAACCTTCTGCTTTGCGTCAACGTGCAGCGACAAACCGAGATACAGCCAGCCGGCATAGGGTCTATCGTCCTCGATCAACTCATAGGCGGCGATGTCTCCCGGCGTGAAAATGCTTTGCCCCACTGCCACGCCGATCCGAGCTTTGGCACCCGGATCGAACGGATAGAGCCAGCGCAGGGCGTCCTCCGCCCACGGCATTTGCTCCTTTAATTTTGGTGATACCCAGCTTAGACGGATGCCGTTGGTGTAGTGCCTGTCGGTGCGGGAAAGGGTGTCGTTCTCCCACTGCACCGTGAAGACACCGAGGTCGCTCTCATCATCCCCCGCCTTTCCACCTTCGTCGGCCTCAACGCTCGTGCCCAAGGCGAAAAGTATGACCGCAGACAACGCGAGCAATCCTGCTTTCACCATCGTCTCAACAAACTCCTCTTTGCACAGCGAGCGACTAGCGGTGCGCTTGTGCATCCGCGCGCTTTGTGCATGATCGCCTTTCAACGGCTAATTCGTCAATGGAACGCCGGTCGCCTGCAAAGGATACGCTCGAATGAGACTAAACTCGGTACGGGTCATTGTTTCGGCTGGTTTTGCGGCGGGATTGTGGGCTACCGGTTTCCTGAATGTCGCTGGGCAAGCCGTAGCCGATGACGATCCCGTTGTCGCGACGGTCAATGGTGCCGAAATCCGCGCCTCCGAGGTCATGCGCGCCGAAAGCCGCTTGCCCGCGCGACTTCGGGCATCGCCACCGAGCGTAACGCTCCCGGCCCTGATCTCATTGATCATCGATCAGCGCGTGATGGCCGACGAGGCTCGAAAGCAAGGGCTCGCCGACTCACCCGAAGTGCAAGAACAACTCCGCTTCGTCGAGGACATGGTGCTGGAGCAAGTGCTGCTACAACGCCACCTCGAAAGCCGCCTCACCGATGCCAAGATCAAGGAACGGTACAATATGATCGTCGCCGACATGAAGGCTCGGGATCAAGTTCGCGCGCGCCATATCCTGGTCGAAAGCGAGGAGGATGCCAAGGAACTGATCAGCGAACTTCGGAAAGGTGCC
>JAHCKI010000031.1 GCA_026125865.1 Rhodospirillales bacterium | reverse complement strand
ATCGAGAACGTCATGGTCGGCTATCACCTTCGCTGCGATGGCCGCTTCCTGCCGTCGTTCTTGCGATTTCCGTCGGTGGCGAGCAAGGATCGGGAGTATCGCGAACGCGCGGCCGAATTGATGGCTTTCGTGGGGCTCCAGGACTACATCCGCGCCGACGCCTCCGCTATGTCCTATGGCACGCTGAAGCGGCTGGAACTGGCGCGGGCGCTGGCGGTACAGCCCAAGCTGCTGTTGCTTGACGAACCGGCCGCCGGCCTCAATCCCAAGGAAACACTAGCGTTGGACGGGTTGATTCAGCGGGTTGCCGAACGCGGCGTTACCGTGGTTCTGGTCGAACACGATATGCGCCTTGTCTGGGCCGTTTCCAACCACATCCTGGTCCTCAATCACGGCACCAAATTGGCGGAGGGAACCGGACCGGAAGTGCGCCAAAACCCCGATGTGGTCGCCGCTTATCTCGGCGAACGCGGCCGCAATGCCTGATGGGAGCCGGGTTGGCATGATCGAGTTGGAGTCGGATCGGAATGCTTGACGCACCGCCCCATGCCTTGCCGGAACCGTTGTTGGCGACCGACGCCGTGGACGCCCACTACGGACCCGTGCACGCGCTGCACGCCGTCAGCGTTGAGATCCGCCCCGGCGAACTGGTGACGCTGGTTGGCGGCAACGGGGCGGGCAAGACCACGTTGTTGCGCGTGTTCTCCGGCGTGTTGCCGGTCAGTGGTGGATCGGTGCGGTACGACGGCCGCACCATTACCCGCATGACGGCGGAGCGCAGGGTGTTGCTGGGCATTACGCAGGTCCCCGAAGGCCGCCAGGTCCTGGGCCCGATGAGTGTCGAGGACAACCTCGTACTCGGCGCGTACACGCGAACGCGGCGGGAAGCGTCGGAGACGCTGGAGCAGGTTTACGGCATGTTTCCGGATCTCAAGGGCCGGCGTGACCAAGCGGCCGGCCTCCTGTCCGGCGGTCAGCAGCAAATGCTGGCCATCGCCCGCGCGCTGATGTCGCGACCGCGGATCCTGTTGTTGGACGAGCCAAGCATGGGCCTGTCACCGATTTTGGTCGACGAGGTGTTCGAAACCATCGTGAACCTGCGCGATCAGGGCACCACGATTTTTTTGGTGGAGCAGAACGCCTACATGGCCCTCTCCATCGCCGATCGCGGCTATGTCCTCGAGGCGGGTCAAATCATGCTCGCCGATCAGGCCAAGGTGTTGATGAACAACGATCAGGTCAAGGACGCCTATTTGGGATTGTAGACCGCTCGCTTCGGGTCGCTGGTATTGAGAGGGTACGGACCATGACCGACGGAGCCTTCCTGCCGACCGGAAATCCGTCGTCGGGATTTTGGGCAGCGAGTCTTCGTCATGGCTACGATGCTCACCGTGTCTGGGCCGCGGCAACCGCCGCGCTGTTCAATACCTTCGAATTGAAGCCCATCGAGGCACGCGATTTCTTGGATAGCCAAGCCGGGAAGCAATTGGCCGACGACTTGGCCTTCATCGAAGGCGGTCCGGTGACGGCCGAAGCGATCGAGACCCTGATGCGAGCGCGGTTGGAACATCTCGGGTGGCGCCGATGGTATGCCGAGGCGATCACCGCTGTTCGCATCCGGCGGAGACGTTGACGATAGTTCCAACTCAGGCTCATTCGCCGTTTTTGCGATAGGGCGATGCCTTTTCGAGGAGGCGGATGTTTTCTTCCACGGCTTGGCGTTCGCTGGCGAGGTATCGTTGCAGGGCGTCGCGCAGGCGGGGATTGGCGATCCAATGGGCGCTGTATGTCCGTACCGGAACATACCCGCGCTGGACTTTGTGTGGCCCTTGGGCCCCCGCCTCGACGCGCTTGAGGCCGCGTGCGATGGCGAAGTCGATGGCTTGATAATAGCAGACTTCGAAGTGGAGGAATTTGAAGGCTTCACTGCACCCCCAATAGCGGCCGTAGAGAGCATCGGGTCCCCGGAAATTGAGGGCGGCGGCGACCGGAACACCGGTTGGTTTTTCCGCCACGACCATCACCGCGCTTTCAGCCATGCCCCGCGCAATCTGCTCGAAAAACTCCCGGTTGAGATAAGCTTGCCCCCATTTACGGTCATGGGTGTTGCGATAGAAGCGATAAAAGGCATCCCAGTGGCGGCGTTCGATGGCGGATCCGGCAAGGGTTTGGATGGTCACATTCTGGGCGACGACGGCGCTGCGTTCCTTGCGGATGGCCTTGCGCTTTCGCGATGCCAGCGCCGCCAGGAAGTCGTCGAAACCGGTGTAGCCGTCATTGTGCCAATGAAACTGCTCACCGATCCGTTGGAGGAAGCCGAGATCGCCGAGGCGTGTCCATTCGCTCTCCTCGGCGAACGTGACGTGCGCTGATGAAAGCTGGTAACGGCGGACCAGCTCAACCATCGCCTGGGACAGCGCCTCCGTGGTCTTCGCCGGAGCGTCCGGATGGATCAGCAAGCGGCGGCCCGGCACCGGCGTGAACGGCACCGCCGCTTGCAGTTTCGGATAGTAGCGCCCGCCGGCGCGCTCATAGGCGTCGGCCCAGCTCCAATCGAATACATATTCGCCGTATGAGTGGCTTTTCAGGTAGAGGGGGGCGCAACCGACAAGCGCGCCTGCGGCGTCGTAGGCGGCCAAATGTTGCGGCAACCAACCGGTTTCGGCTCTGACCGCCCCTGACTTTTCCAGCGAAGCCAGGAACGCATGGCGGATGAACGGATTGGCGTCCCCGGCGCAGGCGTTCCACGCGGGCGATCCGATGTCATCAACGGCGGATACCGCCTTGACAACCAAAGGCTCACCGGGGGCACCGGACTTGGGTTCCGTCGCAGATGAGGATGGAGCAGGTTTTACGGACACGGCATAAGGACCACTATGGCAGGCTAAAGCGCGAGGTGCCGAAATCCGGTCCCGCGGACGACGGTGCCGGTTCGGAAGATCGCGCGCGACGCTCGGCGTCGAATTGCTGTCGTTGTGACTTCAGGCGCTGTTGACGGTCGGTGAGGCCGCGCTGCTCCTGCTTCAACAGGGTCGCCCGCGAAATATCGCCCTGGTTTTCGGAACGCCGCTCCGGGGGTGTGAGCTTCAGGCGCATGTCGATGTCCCGCAAGGTTCGTTCCACGGCTTCAAGGCGACCGTCAATCCTGCGTTTCTCCACCTCCAGCCGGCGGGCCTCGGCGGGATCGAGCGGCGGGTCCTCGGCGCGAAACTCGCCGTCGAAACCGCGCCGCTGGCTGCGGCCATATCGTTGGTGTTGGATCGCCGCATTGGGCGTGTCCTCCTGCTCGCGCAGTCGCTGCATGAAGGGATCGTTGTCGACGGCCTCAAGATCCGATGTGTCATAAGTGGGTGACGCGTGCGGGGTTTGAATGGATCGCGACTCCTTTGCCGGCACTGTCGGTCTGTCCGAAGTCGCGGTACACCCGCACACAACCAATGCACTCACCACAGCGCCAATCGCCGGCACGAAACGCCTTTGCCGCCGCTGCCGATGAAGGAGCGCCATACCCGTGTCCCCAAGCGTACAAAAAAGAACTCCACCCAAAAGGTGGGAGCCCGATCCCACCTTCTCAACCAGTTCCTGGCGCGGGGGCGCCCACGCTCTGTAACGCTCGTACATGTCCATGCCTGGAAACCGTGCGTACATAAGCTATCTCAAGTAAATACCAATGCCTGTCAGCGTTCGTGGAGTAGGCGGGAAGCCGCGATGACCAAAGACGACAGCAAATTGCCGTCAAGGAAATCACCGTCATCGGAGGTCGATGCGTTTTTGGCCAAGGTTGCGGCGATGCCGGCCCAGCGACCGGCGGCGGAACCTGGACGCTTGGTTTTTGCTCTTGACGCCACCGCCAGTCGGCAACCCACATGGGACCACGCCGCCCGGCTTCAGGGCGAGATGTTTGTGGAAACGGCATCGCTCGGTCGTCTTGAGATCCAGATCTGTTTTTATCGCGGATTCGGGGAGTTCAGGGTCAGCCCCTGGCTGCGCCGATCCGATGACCTCGTCCGTTTGATGACGACGGTGACATGCCTCGCCGGCGAAACGCAGATCCGCAAGGTGCTTCGCCACACCATCAACGAAACCAAGACGAACAAGGTCAACGCTCTCGTATTCGTCGGCGATTGTGTCGAGGAGGATGTCGACTCCTTGGGGCACTTGGCCGGTGAACTCGGATTGCTGGGCGTTCCGGCGTTCATGTTTCACGAAGGTCAAGACCCGGTGGCGGCATTCGCCTTCCGGCAGATCGCCCACCTGACCAACGGCGCTTATTGCAGTTTCGACGAAGGCAGCGCGCACGTGCTCAAGGATCTGCTGACCGCTGTCGCGGTCTTTGCCGTCGGCGGACGGCCGGCGTTGGAAACGATGGCGGATCGCCGGGGAGGTTCGGTTTTGCAGATCGCCCACCAACTGAAAGGACGGTGACGAGATTGGCCAATCTTCTCCTCGGAATCGCTCTCCTTGGCGGAATAGTGTTGTTTCTAAAGTGGTTTTCCGAAGCCGAAACCAAGTCATTGGTGCGCTCGCTGAAGTGGATCGGGATCGCGGGCCTTGTCGTGCTGATCTTGTTCCTGGCGCTGACCGGGCGGCTCGGTTGGGCGCTCGGAGCGGCGATGGTGCTGCTGCCCATGGCTCTTCGGCTCTATCGCGCCCAACGAACCGTGAAGAACTTCGCCCGCGCCGCCGGTTTCGGACGCGGCGGGCAATCGACCAACATCGAAACCCGTTTCCTCCGGATGTCGTTGAACCATGACACCGGTGTCATGGACGGCGAGGTCTTGGAAGGCGCCTTCGCGGGCCGACGATTGAGCGACCTGTCGCTGGGGCAAATTCTTCAGGTGTTGGCGATGTGCAGCGGAACCGACGCCGAATCGATGCGGGTGCTCGAAGCGTACCTCGACCGAAGCCATCCAACGTGGCGAGATGAGGAAGCGGTGAGAAATGAAGACACCTACAACGACAATGAAGCGTCGAACGAGGATAGTGCGGAGATGTCCCGGGAACAGGCGTACGACATTTTGGGCCTAGAAAAGGGTGCCTCCGATGCTGATATTAAAGCCGCGTATCAACGCCTCATCGCAGCATTACACCCAGATAGGGGAGGCTCCAATTACCTCGCCGCGAAGATAAACCAGGCGCGACAGGTTTTGCTGGGGCGATGAGTGCTATCAGAGTATAAGTGCGCGACAGCAGCACACCTCATTGTTCGTCGCGACATGGTGTTCGACGGTGTTCCAGGTGGAAAATCGAAAAAAGCGAACACAATGGCGAGCCTTATGGTTGCAGGTATTGAACTTATATGGCACATTGTCGCAATCTAAACGAGTATTTTATCTGAACAAGCAATCAAAAGGGTAGCAATGCCAAAACCGGTCCGCAAAGCGGTATTCCCTGTCGCTGGCCTTGGAACTCGATTCCTGCCTGCCACCAAGGCCATGCCCAAGGAAATGTTGCCGATCGTTGATAAGCCATTGATTCAATACGCGGTTGAAGAGGCGCAGCAAGCGGGAATCGAAGAATTTATTTTTGTAACGGGTCGTGCCAAGAGCGCCATCGAGGATCATTTCGATCACAGCGTCGAACTGGAATTGACTCTCCGCGAACGGGGAGCGGTAGACGGTTTGAAGTCCGTTCTCGATTGGATGCCGCCGCCCGGGCACATTTCCTATACACGTCAGCAAGCGCCCTTGGGATTGGGGCACGCCGTCTGGTGCGCGAGAAACTTCATCGGTGACGAACCGTTCGCGGTTTTGCTCGCCGACGACCTCATTCTCGGTGAAACCGGCTGCCTCAAGCAGATGGTCGATGTGCACCGGGAGGTTGGCGGCAACGTGGTCGCCATCGAAGAAGTTCCCGAAAGGGATGTGTCTCGCTACGGAATTCTCGATCCCGCTCAGGATCTGGGGCACTCGGTTCGCGCCAAGGGCTTGATTGAGAAGCCCCAGGCGTCGGAAGCCCCGTCCAACCTCGGGATTATTGGACGATACATTCTGCAACCCATCGTCCTGACGGTCCTGGCGCACCAGGATCAGGGTGCCGGCAACGAGATTCAATTGACCGATGCAATGGCGCGAACCATCGGATTGTTGCCGTTTCATGGCGTGCGCTTCGAAGGGACGCGCTTCGATTGCGGCAGCAAGATCGGATATCTGGAGGCCAATATCGCGTACGCTATGCAAAGAGAAGACATGAACGGACGACTGCGGGAAGTGTTGAAGAAATACGTGGAACCCCCGGTGTCGCGGCGGAAGAGCGACGCCGACGACAGTAAACTGAGTGAATTCTCGCCTCGCGAGTTGGTCAAGGGTTAGCTTCATGCAAATCGCGATGATTGGGACCGGCTATGTCGGTCTGGTGTCTGGTGCGTGTTTTTCCGAGTTCGGTGTCAACGTCACGTGCGTCGACAATGACGAAAGCAAGATCCAACGTCTGTTACGCGGCGAAATGCCGATTTATGAGCCGGGGCTGGACGGCCTCGTCGCCAGCAATGTCAAGGCGGAAAGGCTTCGCTTCACGACCGATTTGAAATCGGCTGTGCGCGAGGCGAACGCCGTCTTCATTGCCGTCGGCACACCGAGCCGACGCGGCGACGGCCACGCCGACTTGACCTATGTTTATGCCGCTGCTCGGGAAATCGCCGAGGCGCTCAACGGTTATACGGTGGTTGTGACCAAATCGACGGTTCCCGTCGGTACCGGCGATGAAATCGAAAAAATCATCCGCGAGGTTCGGCCCGACGCGGATTTCGATGTCGTGTCCAATCCGGAGTTTTTACGCGAGGGATCGGCGATCAACGATTTCATGCGGCCGGACCGCGTCGTCATCGGCACGGAGAGCGAGCGGGCGCAGGAAATCATGCGTCAGCTTTATCGTGTGCTCTATTTGATTGAGACCCCCATCCTGTTCACTTCGCGGACCACCTCCGAACTGACGAAGTACGCCGCCAACGCCTTCCTCGCCGTCAAGATCACGTTCATCAACGAAGTCGCGGATCTCTGCGATCGGATCGGCGCCGACGTTCACGATGTGGCGCGCGGTATCGGCCTCGACGGACGAATCGGGCGCAAGTTCCTGCATGCCGGCCCGGGCTACGGTGGGTCATGCTTCCCGAAGGATACGCTCGCCATGGTTCGAACGGCGCAAACGGCGGGAAGCCCGATGCGCATCGTCGAAACGGTGATCGATATCAATAATCGTCGAAAGGCGGACATGGCCGAAAGGATCATCGCGGCTTGCGGCGGTTCCGTGGAAGGCAAAACGATTGCGGTCCTGGGCCTCACGTTCAAACCCAACACCGACGATATGCGCGATAGCCCCAGTCTTGATATCGTTCCGGCCCTGCAAAAGGCCGGAGCCGTCGTCAAGGCGTTCGATCCGGAAGGCATGAACGAGGCGAAGCAGATGCTCACCGGCGTCAGCTGGTGCGACACCGCCTATGAGACGATGGACGGCGCCGATGCGGTGGCGATCCTGACGGAATGGAACGAGTTCCGCGCGCTCAATCTGAACCGTGTCAAGGAACTTCTGAAGCGCCCCGTAATGATCGATCTGCGCAACATCTATAAACCGCAAGAAATGGCGGCGGCCGGTTTCCACTACACGAGTATCGGACGCCCGTCCTACGAGCCGAAACTGGAAGAGGCGATGGTTTGACGCCATGATGATGACAACCTTGGAAATGCATCCGACGATTTTTCGTGAGTACGACATTCGCGGGATTGTCGGCGATACGCTGACGGTTGATGATGTGCACCGCATTGGTCGCGCGTTCGGCACGAAAGTTGTCGGGGCAGGGGGGCAATCTGTCGCCGTCGGCTATGATGGCCGCCTTTCGTCGCCGGAACTGGAAGCCGTGCTTATCGAAGGGTTGAAGTCGACGGGGGTCACGGTTTACCGGGTCGGCCGCGGGCCGACGCCGATGCTGTATTTCGCCACCAAACACCTTGGCGCCGATGCCGGCATGATGATCACCGGTTCGCACAATCCGCCCGAATACAACGGCATCAAGATGGTGATGATGGGACGGCCATTTTTCGGTGACGACATCCGGGAACTGGGACGCCTCGCCGCGCGGGGACCATTCGCCGTGGGTGCCGGACAGGTCGACAGTCGCCCCATCGAAGAGGCGTATGTGCAAAGGCTGCTCGCGGATTTCGAGAACGGCCGCGACCTGAAGGTAGCCTGGGACCCGGGCAACGGCGCGGCGGGCGACGCCGTTCGACATCTGTGCGACGGACTTCCTGGGACTCACATTCTAATCAACGAAGTGATCGATGGCCGTTTCCCGGCCCACCACCCGGACCCCACCGTTTTGGAGAACCTGGAACAATTGCAGCAGACGGTGCTTGGCGAGGGATGCGATCTCGGTATCGCGTTCGATGGTGACGGCGATCGCATCGGCGTCATTGATGCGGCGGGACGCGTCGTGTGGGGTGATCAACTGTTGCTCATCCTCGCACGCCCCGTGCTGGAGGAGATGCCCGGCGCCACCATCATCGCCGATGTCAAAGCGAGCCAGGTTTTCTTCGACGAGATCGAGCGCATGGGCGGCAAGCCGCTGATGAGCAAGACCGGCCACTCCCCCATCAAGACGCTCATGGTCGAGACCGGTGCGCCGCTGGCCGGTGAAATGAGCGGTCATGTGTTCTTCGCTCACCGCTACTACGGGTTTGACGACGCGCTTTACGCGGCTGTGCGGCTGCTGTCGATCCTCGCGACCGGCGACCAGACCGTCGCGGAAATTCGGGATGCCTTGCCGCCTATGATCAATACCCCGGAAATCCGCATCGATTGTCCGGAGGAGCGAAAGCAGGACGTCATCAGGGAAGTTCGATCGCGCCTCGATGGAACCGATGGCATCAGCGTCAAGACGATCGATGGTGTCCGCGTATCATCGTCCGACGGCTGGTGGTTGCTCCGGGCTTCCAATACGCAGCCCGTGCTGGTCGGCCGCTGCGAAGCGGCGACGACCGAAGCCCTCGATCGACAGATCGATCAGCTGGTGGGGCAACTGCGGCTTAGCGGTATCGAGCCTCCCGCCATCGCCGCGACCTGAACCGGTGCCGTTCTTCGGAGCTGGTTACTTCTGCCACCAAGGGAACGCGGACCTTGGTGGCAATCGACCCCTGCCGCCGTCGCAACGGGCAATGCGCAGCCCTTCGTTCCACTTGGCCAGCCGTTCGGAACGGGCGAACGACCCCACTTTGATCTGTGCGGCGTTCCAACCGACGGCGAGGTGAACGATCGTTACGTCCTCGGTCTCGCCGGAGCGTGCCGACACGATGGCTCCCCAGCCGGCGCCGTGGGCTGTTCTTAAGGCGTCGAGGGTCTCGGTGAGCGTTCCCGACTGATTGGGTTTGATGAGGGCCGTATTGCAAGCGCCTTTGGCCGCCGCTTCGGTGATCCGCCCGGCATTGGTCACAAGATAGTCGTCGCCGACGATCTGCACGCGGTCTCCGATGGCGCGGGTGAGTTTGGTGAGGCCGGACTCGTCATCTTCGGCCAAGGGGTCTTCGATGGAGATGATGGGGTATTGTTCGACCCATCGCACTAGAAGCTCGGCAAGACCGTCGCTGTCCATATCCGAACCATCACGGGCGAGACGATAGCGCCCGCCTTGACCGAACTCCGAGGCCGCGACGTCAAGGGCAATGGCCACGTCGTCACCGGGAATGAGCCCAGCCCATTCGATGGCGCGGACAAGGACGGCAAACGCGTCTTCGTTGGTATCGAAGGCCGGCCACCAGCCGCCCTCGTCGGCGATGCCATAGAGGCGGCTGTCGTTGGCCATCAACTCGCCGGCACATCGATACACCTCCGCCGTCCAGTCGAGCGCCTCGGTATAGTCATCGGCGCCAACGGCGACGACCATGAAGTCCTGAATATCGACGCGCCGGCCGGCGTGAGCGCCGCCGCCGAATATCTGAATCTCGGGCAACGGCAATTGCGGTGGTGTACTGCCGCCCAGCCACTGCCACAGCGGCATGGCGGCATGCGCGGCGGCGGCGTGGGCGACCGCCATGGACACGGCAATCATCGCGTTTCCGCCAAGCCGTGACCGGTCGGCAGTGCCGTCCAGGTCGATCAATGTGCGGTCGATCGCCGCCTGATCCGTCGCGTCCAACCCGTCGAGGCTCGGCGCGATGGTGGTGTCGATGCCATCCACGGCATCGCGGACATCGTATCCGCCGAACGGGAGGCCGCCATCGCGCAGATCCTTGGCCTCGCCGCTTCCCCTCGACGCGCCCGCCGGTGCGATGGCATGGCCGACGCTGCCATCGACGAGCCGCACCTCAGCCTCGACCGTCGGCCGGCCGCGTGAGTCCCAGACGCGATACCCGCGAACGGCCGCGATCGTTGACGCGCTCACTTCGCCAGTTCCTTTTTCCAGGCAGCGGACACGGCCGCGAGTGTTTGCGGGGGCGTCGTCAAAAGGGCGCGCGCCGTGCGCCGCACGTGGTCCTTGTCGGCAGCGGCGGTGATGTACTCAACAGGCGACTTGCCGTCGACACGAGCGAGCAACAGTCCCGGCAACAGACTTGCCGCCCGCGCTTCCAGTGATGCGGCGGATTCCCATGTGACGCCTTTCAGGTAGTTGTCGCCAATGGCGCGAAAGGCCAGGAGGAAGCGATCGCTGGCGCGCGGTGTCCACAGGCATTTCAACAACAGGTGATTGAGGCAGAACGCCAAGTCGAATGCCGGATCGCCATACCAGGCGCACTCGGCGTCGAGGAACAGCGGTCCATCCGGACCGATCAAGATATTCTTCGGGCTGACATCGCCGTGCACGAGTGCCAGCTTCGTCTCGGCGGTCCGCCTCGCTAAATTGAGCAACGTGACTTCGAGGTCGGGATGGGCGCGGGCGGTCGCTTCCAGATAGGGCTCAAGGCGCAATGCCCGGAACAAGGCATCGGTATCGAAGCGCTGCGCCATCGCGGGATCGTTGGCGGTTCCGGCATGGATCCGCGCCAGACGGGCGCCGACGATGGCGGCGGTAACGATATCGATCGCGCCGCCGTGAAGCTGTTCCTTCCACACCGGAAACAGGGCGGGGTCGAGGTAGTCCATGACGAACAACCCCGCTTCCGGGTCGTGGGCGAGGATTCGCGGTACGGCCTCCGGTGCGATATAGGCAACGGTTTCGAACCATCGCACCTCATACATGTTGCGCTCAACCGGCACCCGCCAGTCGGCGTTGACCTTAAGACGCGGCAGCGCCCGCTTGACGCATAGGCGCCCATGCCTGGTGTCGAACCGCGAGATGTCCGACGATACGCCACCCGCCAGAGGAACGCAGGGGGGTGTTTCGTCTTCCTCAACCAATCCCGAACGTCGCAAGATCTCGGTGATCTCTCCATCGGGGGGACGGGGCGCGTTGCTCATTTCAAAAAAAACCCGCTCAAAGCTTGGTTCGCTTAGATTGACTGTGCTCAGTCGCACCGCAATCTAGCAAGGAACACCGTCAACGCGCTACTTAGCCACTTAAACAGTCCATAGGACATGTGTGGGATATGTTCATCAAGAGGAACCAACCGCGATGATTGTTGTGCAGGTCACCGATACACACATCACGTCTCCCGGCGATCTCGTGTCGGGGGGCGTGGATACGGCAGCCGCGCTGAAACGGTGTGTCGCCCATGTCATGGCGCTCGATCCGGCGCCCGATGCCGTCGTCATCAGCGGAGATCTCGTCAACAACGGGCGCTCCGAAGAGTACAATCATTTGCGTGAGTTGCTGTCGCCCTTGCGGGTTCCCTTGTATCTCCTGCCGGGAAACCATGACGATCGCGATGTTTTGCGCAAGGCGTTCACCGACCATGACTACCTGCCGCGCGATGGGTTGCTGAACTATGTCATCGAGGACTTCGCCCTTCGCATTGTCGCCGTCGACACCGTGGTCGCGGGCGCGGAACACGGCGACGTTGCGGAAAGCGCGTTGCGTTGGCTTGACGACAGACTGGGCGAAGACGGCGATCGGCCAACCCTCATATGTCTCCATCATCCGCCGTTCCTGACGGGGATCGAGAGGATGGACGAAAGTCGTTGTCGCAACGGCGAGCGGCTGGCCGAGGTGCTCGGACGACACCGACAAGTTTTGCGGATCGCCTGCGGCCACATCCACCGTTCGGTTCAGACGTGTTGGCACCGCATCCCGGTCAGTGTCGCGCCCAGTCCGTCACACGCCGTCGAACTGGTTTTGCGTCCACAGACCCGGCCCGGCATTGTGCTGGAACACGGCGCTTGCCACGTCCACCTGTGGCGCCCCGATCCCGACCCCTTCGGCAGCATGGTGACGCACATCAGCTACATCTAAGGTTGGACCACGGTTCTTCCGATGGCTTTCGCGGAAACGAATAGTTAGGATGCGCCGCGATTTCGCATGGTTGAAGGGTTGTTTCGATGAAATATGTCGTTGTTCCGGTCACTCCGTTTGTCCAGAATTGTTCGCTCGTTTGGTGTCCGGAGACGATGAAGGGCGCGGTTGTCGATCCCGGTGGCGATGTCGAGCGGATCCTCAAGGTCGTGGCCGACAAAAAGGTAACCCTGGAGAAAATCTTGCTGACCCATGGTCATATAGACCATGCCGGCGGTGCCGCCGATCTGGCAGAAAGTCAAAAACTGCCGATCGAGGGGCCGCATATCGAGGACAAATTCTGGATCGACGCCATGGAGCAGCAGGCGATGATGTTCGGTGTGCGCACGGCGCGAACGTTTGCCCCGAACCGTTGGCTGGATGCCGGTGACACCGTGAGTTTCGGCAATGTCACCCTTGAGGTGCGCCATTGTCCCGGCCACGCGCCCGGGCATGTCATCTTCTTCCATCCGGAATCGCGCATCGCCCTCGTCGGCGACGTGTTGTTCGCCGGTTCGATCGGGCGCACCGACTTTCCGAAAGGGGATTACGAGACCCTGATCCGTTCCATCCGCGAGGAGTTGTGGCCGCTTGGCGACGATGTCACCTTCATATCCGGCCATGGTCCCATATCCACTTTCGGCGAGGAACGCCGGACCAATCCCTTCGTCGCCGATCGCGCGCAACGGGTGTTCTAAAGCGCGGACGTCATTCTCCAGGCGCGGAAATCTGGCGGCTTGACTGGCGGGCGTTTTGCGCCATGACCTCCGCCACGTTCAAGTCATCGAGGATCTTTCCTTTGTCGAGGACGATCACCCGATCCGACGATCGAATGGTTTCGGGACGGTGCGCAGCGGAAATCCGTGTCACGTCGGCGGATCGGATGGCGGCGTTGACCGCTTTTTCCCGGCCGACATCCAGATGGCTTGTGGCCTCGTCGAACAACAGGATGCTGGGCTCGTTGTACAATGCCCGTGCGATGAGGACGCGCTGCTTCTGACCGCCGGACAACGCGGTTCCCATGTCGCCGATCAACGTGCTGTACGCCATGGGCATGGCGATGATGTCATCGTGCACCGCCGCCAAGCGGGCGCAGTCTTCGATACGTTCGGGGTCGGGGCGCTCCGAGAAGAAGCTGATGTTATCGGCGATGGAACCCGCGAAAAGCTGGTCGTCCTGCATGACGACGCCGATCATGGAGCGGTACTGCTCGACCCCGAGGCGCGCCAGGGGCGATCCATTGACCAGGATTTCGCCGGTCGTCGGTTGCAGCAGGCTCGCCAGCAATTTTAGAAGTGTTGACTTGCCGCATCCGGACGTGCCGACGATGGCCACCGATTCGCCCGGTTCGATATGAAAGTTCAGGTCGTCGAGGACCCAGGGATCGTTCTCACTGTAGCGATACCGCAGGTTACGGACCTCGATCGCGGCCGGTGGCCTTTTGCCGGACGACTTGACCCACTGGCCCGGTGGTTCCGGCGGTGTCAGCGCGATGTCGGCCAGTCGCTCCGCATGGATGCGCAGCATCTTCAGGTCAACGGCTTTGTTGATTAATTCGCTTATTCTGCTCAG
>JAHCKI010000309.1 GCA_026125865.1 Rhodospirillales bacterium | reverse complement strand
GTCGACGCTCGCCGCATCATGGGCCACAAAGGCGATGAAATCGAGGAACGCCTGGGCTACCGTGGGCGCGACGAAATCATTCACCGCGACGACCTTGCCCTTGAATAGGGTTTGTTCTTGAACAGAGCAGGGAGCAACCGCCGTCATGACCGCTGAAGGTGCCAAGAGTGGCGAGGACGTCGCGCAATTGATGCAGCGCATCGGCGAACAGGCGCGCGAGGCGGCGGCCCGATTGGCGACCGCAACGACGGCGGACAAGAACACGGCGCTGCGGCAAGGCGCGGCAAGCCTGCGCGCTCGGCAAGACGACATCCTTAGGGAAAACGCGCTGGATCTGGCGGCGGGCCGCCGGAAAAACCTGTCCGCCGCGATGATCGACCGTTTGGCCCTGGACGCGGGGCGCATCGAGGCGATGGCGAGCGGCCTGGAAGAAATCGCGGACCTGCCGGACCCGGTCGGCGCCGTCATGGCGGAATGGGATCGGCCGAGCGGGCTGCGGATTTCACGGGTGCGCACGCCGCTCGGTGTCATCGGCGTCATCTATGAGTCTCGCCCCAACGTGACCGCCGACGCCGGTGGCCTGTGTCTCAAGGCCGGCAACGCGGCCATACTCCGCTGTGGCTCCGAAAGCTTCCATTCATCGTCGGCGATCATGGAGAGCCTGAGCGCCGGCTTGGCCGCGGCCCGGCTCCCGGCCGCCGGCATACAACTGGTTCCGACCACGGACCGGGCCGCCGTCGGCGCCATGCTGACCATGAGCGATTGCATCGATGTCATCGTGCCGCGTGGCGGCAAGTCCCTGATCGAGCGCATCACCGCCGAGAGCAGGGTGCCGCTGTTCAAGCATCTGGAAGGGATTTGCCACACCTATGTCCATACCGCCGCCGACCCGGAGATGGCGCGCGCCGTGGTGCTCAACGCCAAGATGCGGCGGACCGGTATTTGCGGCGCGACCGAAACGCTGCTCATCGATCGGGCGGTCGCCGGCACGCTGCTTCGCCCAATCCTCGATGCCCTTGTCGCGGCAGGCTGCGAGATCAGGGGGGACGCCGAAACCCGTGCCCTCGATGATCGGGTTAAACCGGCCACCGATGCGGACTGGGATACCGAGTACCTGGACGCCATTCTGTCCGTTCGCGTCGTCGATGGTCTCGACGCGGCCATTGCTCATATCGCCCGCCATTCATCCAGCCACACCGAGGCGATCATCACCGAAGACGCCACCGCGGCGGAAGCGTTCCTCAGCCGTCTCGACAGCGCCATCGTCATGGTCAATGCCTCCACCCAATACGCCGATGGCGGCGAGTTCGGGATGGGCGCGGAAATCGGCATTTCGACGGGCAAGCTGCATGCCCGCGGTCCGGTCGGCGTCGAGCAACTGACCAGTTTCAAGTACGTCGTTCGTGGAACCGGCCAGTGTCGTCCGTGAACACGCCGTGACGGGCGCAAGCGCCGGTTCTGGGTACCGGAATGGGAACGGGCACGAGCCCGTGGGGGATACGCGGGTCGGGCTTCTCGGCGGTTCTTTCAATCCGGCCCACGAGGGACACCGGCATATTTCGCTGGCGGCGCTGGATCGCCTGCAGCTGGACGCCGTGTGGTGGATGGTATCGCCGCAAAACCCACTGAAGGAGACGGCCGGAATGGCGGCCTACGAGGCCCGCATGGAAGCGGCGCAGCGGGTGGCCGATCACCCGGACATCCACGTCACCGATATCGAGCGGGAACTGGGAACCGTTCACACCATCGATACCATCACGGCGCTCCGCCGACGATTCGAAAGCATCCGCTTCGTATGGCTGATGGGAGCGGACAATCTGATCCAAATCCCCCGCTGGAAACATTGGCGCCGGCTGTTCCGAAGCGTTCCCATTGCGGTTTTTCCACGCCCGACTTATTCTATCCGAGCGTTTTCCGGTGTGGCGGCCAGGGTTTTCGCGGACGCCAGGGTACCGCAGTCGCGGGCAAGGATGTTGGCCGACATGCGGGCGCCAGCGTGGGTGTTCATTCGGGCGCGGCGGCACGCAGCATCGGCGACACGGATTCGTCAGCGCCATGGTTGGGCAGACGCCTGACTGGACGGTGGCGAAGAGATCGGTCTGAACAAACTAGGGAATCGGGACCATACCCACTGAATCAGGCGGAACGCCGGTCGAAACCGACCTATTGGCGCTCGTACTAGCCTCTCTCGATGACGACAAGGCGGAAAATGTGGTCGTCATCGACCTATCGGGAAAAACCAGCATTGCCGACACCATGGTGATCGCCACCGGCACCTCGCAACGGCACATCGGGGCCATGAGCGAGCACCTGCGGGAAAAGATCAAGGCGCAAACCTCGACCCGCGCCGCCATAGAAGGGGCCCGGCAGTGCGATTGGGTGCTCATCGATGCCGGCGACGTCATCGTGCATCTGTTCAGGGCGGAGGTGCGGGCCTTCTACCAGTTGGAAAAAATGTGGGGAACGCCCGTGTTCCCGCCGAGCACGGAAGCAACCAGTCACGCCGGCCTATCGGTCTGAGCCGTTTCGGCCAAGCGCGTATTCCGGAAGCTCAGGCGACGGACGTGCTGCGATCCTTGACGCGGATATAGGCGATGGCGCAGTGCTTGGTGCAATAGGGCTTTCCTTCCGCGATCTGCTCGCCGCAGAAGTGAAAGGTTTCTTCGCCCGGATGACCGATCGGCCAACTGCACATGTTGGGCCGCAGCCCCTCCAGCCGAAGCACGTTGATCGGCTCGGTCTTGGGTTTCGGCGAGGGCCGGCGCTGTTGCAGTCCGAGACGATGCACCTTGCCGATGACCGCGTTTTTGGTAATGCCGAGCCGACGGCCGATCTCCGCGGTCGAGAGTTGCTCATTCCAGAGGGCGATAAGGGCGGCGGTGCGTTCCGGTGTCCATTCTTGGGTCATGGGTCGATCCTGCCTGGTGCTGTCCAACGGAGCCGCCGCCACCTGTCTCAACCAGATCGACCAGCGCCCCAAAATCTCGTTGAAGACACCATATCCATGAACAACGCCCCAGCCAAGTACGATATATAGATCAACCGCAATATCTTGGGGATAAGTCCCGTAACTGCCCACATTGCGCTAGAAACATGATCCTGAGAGCCTGTGGAGGGCGGAAGGGAAATGAGGTGTATTCCACCGCGCGGGCTTGTAGGCTAACACGAGGACGCATGGGAACTGGTGACACCATGGCCGATTTTCCGCCAATCCATCCTGGCGACGTGTTGCGGGAAGACTTTCTTAGTCCGCTGGGCTTAAGTCAATATGCGCTCGCCAAGGCTCTGGCCGTGCTCGAGATCCGCATCAGCGCAATCGTCAATGGCAAGCGCGCCATTACCCCCGACACCGCGCCTCGGCTTGCACGCTACTTCGACACCACGCCCGAGAATTGGCTCGGCATACAGATGACCTACGACTTGGATATGGCGCAGGACCGCGTCGGAAGAGATATCGAAGCCGCCGTCA
>JAHCKI010000308.1 GCA_026125865.1 Rhodospirillales bacterium | reverse complement strand
CGTTCTCGATGACCTGCGCGTGAATCTCCACACCGGGAACCGCGGGGTCCACCGGCGTCGCCCAAGTATCCGGCAACCCGGCGGCGGAGGTTCCCACAAGCAGCAAGCGGTCCTTGATCAAGGCCGGATCGACGGTGCCGGCAAGGACGCTGCGCGCGGAAACGCTCCGCGAGGGGTCACGATGGGAGAAATACGGCCAAGCGCGGCCGTGGCGATCGGTGGGGATCGCCAGATCCCGCGTCACCCGCACGCCGGACACCCCCGCCTCGTCGATCTCGACCAGAACACCGTCGCGCCCGAGAGCGACGCGTAGCGCTTCCAGGGATAGAGCCGGGTAAAGATCGCCTTTGTGCTCGATCACCATAGGGACCCGCCGAACGGTTCCATCCTGCTCCGGAACAAGACTGAACAGGCCATGACCGGCGGCGGCAGCCTCGATCTCCGGTGTATTGCGTAAAAAACGCGGGGCTCGCGCGATCACGTGCTCGGGCGCCGGTGCGTTCTCGGCGCGCCGTACGGCGATCGTCTTGGCCAGCGGCGGCACTTGCGTCCCCGACGGACCATTTTCGCCGGCAGTCCCGGCTGACATCGGCCACTGTGTCGGCGTTGCGGTTTTTACATCGCCGCCCAGAACGACGCGACCCAGGACCACGCGGCTCGCTCGGATGGCATTCGCGAAGGCGGCATCGTTGCCGGTCATGGCTCGCAGCCGAACGCGGATGTCCGGGGCCAGATCGGGATTTTCATCGGCAACCCGCTTGGGATCCAGTCGATCGCCCTCAGGAAAAACAACGTCGAAAGCAATGAGCACGGCACCAAGTTCGGTCAACCTGCTCACCAGCCGCGCGAGCACCGTTCGCGGCCACGGCCATTGTCCGATTTCGGCGATGCTGTCATCGTCGATATCGACAATGGTGACCGGATGAACCGAAACCGCGCGCGGCTGCGCGGCTTGCATCATGTCGAACAGCTTGAGACGTAGAATCCCGATCGGGGCGGCATCCGCTAAATAAGCGAAAACGAAGCCGGCCAACATCGCCAAACCGATCCAGCGCACCCGGCGTACCGCACCGTTTGCTTTCGAACCGGGATGTATTCCCCCAGCGCTTCTGCCGCGCGGTGATGGCGATGACGGCATGACCGTTTCCGATTGCAGACACAACAGACATCCGCACTACAGCGACCGGTATGCGGCAGGTCAATACCGACATGGCCTCACGCGGGGCGATCGGAATTGAAGCCCCACCGGAAAGCGACAGGGGTCGATAACGATGACTTGGCATGAGCTGTCGACAACGATGACTTGGCATGAGCCAAGGAAATCACTAAGGATCATGGCGAATGCTATTGAGGGGTAGGACGAATGGCGGATTTCGAACCACGAAACCCAAATTATAAGACGTTCGTTGAGGGCTATGTCTCATCGCAGCGGTATCTCGATCTGATCGGCGCCGAATTGGCGCGTGTTGAGCCAGGACTGGCCGTGTACCGGATTCCCTATCGTGAAGATCTCGGACAGCAGGACGGATTTTTCCATGGCGGCGTCGTCGGCAGCGTTGCGGAAGGCGTCATGGGTGCGGCGGCGGCGACGCTAGTCGCTGAAGGCGCCAATGTCGTCGGCGCCGAATACAAGGTGAATCTGCTCTCGCCCGCATCGGGTGTGGCGCTGATTGCTTGCGGCCAGGTGGTAAAGCCGGGAAGGCGGCTGATCGTTTGCCGCACCGAGGTGTTCAGCGTGGATGAGCGCGGCGCGCAAACGACATGCGCCATAGCTCAAGGCGCGATGGCCGTCATCGAACCGCGATCTTGAAAATCAACAGGTTCCATTGGGAGGACACAGGATGGACACGGCGGCGCTGGGGCGAAGCGGCCTGACGGTTTCGCGCCTCTGTCTCGGCTGTATGACATATGGCACGCCGAGGTGGCGGGATTGGGTGCTCGAAGAAGAGGTTGGGCGTCACTTCATCCGTGACGCCTTCGAGGCGGGTATCAATTTCTTCGACACGGCGGACATGTACTCCCACGGTGTCAGCGAGGAAATTCTGGGCCGGGCGATCGGCAAGATCGCGAAGCGCCACGAGGTGGTCATCGCCACCAAGGTATTCAACCCGATGAGCAAGGCGCTCAACGATCGAGGCCTATCGCGCAAGCACATCATGGAATCGATCGACAAATCCCTGAAAAGGCTCGGCACCGACTATGTGGACCTGTACCAGATCCATCGTTGGGACCGACGCACGCCGATCGAGGAAACGCTGGACGCCCTCAACGACGTGGTCCGCGCCGGCAAGGCGCTCTATGTGGGCGCCTCGAGCATGTACGCGTGGCAGTTCATGAAGGCGCTCGGCCTGCAGGAACGCCATGGGTGGGCCCGCTTCATTTCCATGCAGAACCATTACAATCTGCTCTACCGCGAGGAAGAGCGCGAGATGATACCCCTCTGCCAAAGCGAGGGGATCGGCGTCGTCCCCTGGAGTCCTCTGGCTCGAGGCCGGCTGGGACGCCCACCGGGGGAAAGCACCCACCGCGGCGAGACCGATGATATCGCGAAGAACTTGTACGGCGCCGCGGCCGATGGCGAGGTCATCGGCGCTGTCGCCGCCATCGCCACGGCCCGCAACGTCTCCATGGCGCAGGTGGCGCTGGCGTGGGTGTTGTCCAAACCGGGCGTGACCGCCCCGATCATCGGCGTTTCGAAGCCGCATCACCTGGACGACGCCATAGGGGCGTTGGCCTTGAAACTCGACGAGCAGGAGATCGAGCGCCTGGAGGCGGCGTATCAACCTCGGCCCATCAGCGGTCACAAGTAAATCCGTGGAGGCAGGCTCGGATCACGTCAAGGGACTGGCCCTGACCTTGGGGGCCGTCCTGATCCTCAGCCCCGATGTTCTGATCATTCGCTTGATCGAAACCGACCGCGCAACCCTGTTGTGGTGGCGGGGATTGCTGATGGCGACAGGTCTCGTCGCTTATCTCGCGCTCCGCTACCGCCGCGCCGCGGTGGCGCAGGCCGTGTCCCTCGGCCGCCTCGGCCTGCTCGCTGCCGCGCTGTTCACGTGCAGCACCTATATGTTCGTGACATCGGCAACCCTGACGACCGCCGCCAACACCCTCGTGATCGTCAGCTCGGCCCCTTTGTTCGCAGCCGTGTTCAGCCGCGCGTTCCTCAAGGAATTGGTGCCGCCGCGCACCTGGATCGCGGTCATCGTCGCGGTGATTGGTATCGGCATCATCTTCGCGGGGAGCATGGGGGGTGGTACGCTGCGAGGAAATCTGTGCGCGCTCGCCTCGGCCTGCGCCCTCGCCGGATACCTGGTGGTGACGCGACATGCTCGCGCCAGGAGCATGATCCCGGCGTTGGCCTTGAGCGGTGTCATCGTGGCGGCGATCGTCGCTCCCCTCGCGAATCCCTTGAGCGTCACCGGCCGCGACATGGGGCTTCTGCTGCTTCTCGGCCTCCTGATCATGCCGATCTCCTT